>CAYQLG010000002.1:54270-105467 GCA_964418235.1 uncultured Planctomycetales bacterium | reverse complement strand
GGCGCGACCGACGGGCGCCCAACCGGCGCCGGCGCGGGCACGCTCATGCCCGCTGCAGATGGCGGCTATACGCTGGACATCCCGGGAGGCGGCTATGAGAGCGTATTGATTCCACTGCGGGCGGACGAGGTTGGCAGTGGCCGTTTGCGTGTGCGCGTCAGCGCCGCGACGGGGCAACAGCTCACGGCTTCGGTCACCTGCGAGGTTGAGGGCTTGCCGTCATCCGGCGCGTCCTCAAGCGCCGCCGCGCCTAGCCGCGAGGTGTTCATCCGCCGCACGCTCGCCGTGCGCGCGGTCGAATTTGAGCAGGAAGAGCGGCGCTTGCTGGCTCAAGCGGTGGGTCCGTGGGCGCTGCTGCCCGCTGAACAGGCCGGCGTATACGAGGCACTCGACCCGGCGCTGCCGCTGCCGGCGGGGCGCCCGATCCGCGTGCGCGAGGAGATCGAAATCCGCGCGCCGCTTGAGCGCGTCACGTGGAAACAGCCGCTCCCGCCGACGGTGCTCAGCATTGCGAGCTATTCGGCCGCGCTCCAGAGCATGCTGAGCGAAAGCCGCACTGTCCCGGAGCAAATCGAATACGGCGCGACGGAATTGCCGGCAGGTCGCTATGTGCACGAATATGTTTTCGTCGCGCTGCGACCGGGCGCGGGGCTGCTCCCGCCGCCGCAGATCAACACGCGCCGCGGCGAAGCGAGAGTGCGTGTCGAACCCGACGCGACGTTGCTGCGGGTGGTCGCGCCGTGAGGCGCGTCAATTGAAAAAATACGCCCTTGGGCTGATACTCCCTTCAATGGGGTCCGAGATCGCATCGGGCCGGAACGAGGCAGCGTCCAAGACCCGGAATGAGCGACTGCACCAGCGCCGACACGGGCGCCGGCGAGCCGGCGGACGGCCGGACGGAGCGGTCGGAAACCCAGATGCACGACGTGACGTTGATTGAACATCGTTCGCGGCCGGTGTCGTATTACCTGCAACCGGCGCACATTCCGCGGACGCTCTGGCGCCATCGCGAGTTGCTGCTGCAGCTCATTCGCCGCGGCGTGGCGGAGCGCTACCGCGGCTCGGCCCTGGGGCTGGCCTGGTCGATCATGTTGCCGCTGATCATGCTGGCGGTTTATACCTTTGTTTTCAGCGTGGTGTTTCAGGCCCGCTGGGGCGGGCAGGTCAGCGTGTCGAAGACCGAATTCGCGCTCACGCTATTTTGCGGGCTGCTGCTCTTCAACGTCTTTTCCGAGTCGATCGGCGCGGCGACGCACGTCGTCGTCAGCAACGTCAGCTATGTGAAGAAAGTCGTCTTTCCGCTGGAGGTCTTGCCGGTCGTTTCGCTCGGCGCGGCGTTGGTCAATGGCGCGCTGAACCTGCTCGTGCTGCTCCTGGCGCTGCTGGTGTTCGAGCAGCGGCTGCCGCTGTCGCTGCTCTACCTGCCGCTGACGGTGCTGCCGCTCGTGCTGCTGTGCCTGGGACTGGGGTGGTTTCTCGCTTCGATCGGCGTCTATCTGCGCGACACCAGCCAGGTTGTGGCGGTGGTGCTGCAGATGTTGATTTTTCTCACGCCGGTCTTTTACTCGATCGAACAGGTGCCGGAGGCGCTCCGCGCGGTGATGCGGCTCAACCCGCTGACGGTGATTGTTGAAAACGCGCGGCGGACCGTGATGCACGGCCATCCGCCGGAATGGGGCTGGCTGGCGGGGGCGACGCTGCTGGGGCTGGTCGCGATGCAACTCGGCTATGTGTGGTTTATGAAAACCAAGCGGGGCTTCGCCGATGTTCTCTAGCGTCGATGAAACTGCTGCCGCGCGGATTCGCTCGGCCGGCTCGGGCGCGGTCGACGCAGGCCCGGGCCGCGCGGCGACAACGGCCCCCATGGAGGCCTCGTCCGCGCAGCCCCGCGAGATGGTGCTGTCCATTCGCGGCGCGAGCAAATGCTACGAAATCTACGACACGCCCTTCCGCCGCTTGCAGCAAACGCTGTGGCGCGGCCGGCGGCAGTTCTATCGCGAGTTCTGGGCGCTGCGCGAGGTCTGGTTCGAGATCCATCGCGGGGACGTGGTCGGCGTCATCGGCCGCAACGGCTCGGGCAAAAGCACGCTGTTACAGATCGTGGCCGGCACGCTCCGTCCGACCGCGGGCGAAGTGGCGCTGCATGGCCGCGTGCACGCGCTGTTGGAGCTTGGCTCGGGCTTTAACCATCAATTCACCGGGCGTGAGAACGTCTATCTCAACGGCGCGCTGTTGGGCCTGTCGCGCGAAGAGGTCGCCGCCCGCTTTGACGAGATCGCCGCGTTCGCCGACATCGGCGCTTTCATCGATCAGCCGGTGAAGACTTATTCGACCGGCATGGCCGTCCGGCTGGCCTTTGCGGTGCAGGCGCTGTTGGAGCCGGAGGTGCTGATCGTTGATGAGGCGCTCGCGGTCGGCGATGCGGCCTTTCAGCGCAAGTGCTTCCGCCGGCTGGAGGAGCTGCGCACGCGCGGCACGGCAATCTTGTTTGTCAGTCACAGCATCGAGCTTGTTCGCAGCCTCTGCAATCGGGCCTTGTATCTGGAGCGCGGCGTAGTCAAGGCGGTCGGCGACGCGGCCGACGTGTGCGATGCCTACCTCACCGACTTGCTGGCGGAAGAAGTGTCGCAACCATCCGGCCCGGTTGTGCCGGCAACGCCGAACGGCCCGCCGTCAGCGCCGCCGGACGCTGGCGCCGAGCTGCACCACTGGCATGCGGACACCACCCGCGGCGACAGCATCCAGGGCAACCGCGTGATGGAGGTGATCGAGGCGCGCCTGAGCGCGGATCGCCACCCCTTCCGCGAGGGTGAGGCGTTGCACATTGAGGCGCGCGTGCGCGCCAATCAGGCCGTCAGCGGCTTTGTCTTTGGCATTCTGATTCGCGATCGCTTTGGCGCGGAGGTATTCGGGTTCTCGCGCACGAGCGAAGAGCTGGGGGTCGGCCCGCTGGAACCGGGCGGCCATGTCGCCGTGCAAGGCCGCATTACCTGCGCGCTGCGCCCCGACACCTACTTCGTCACGTTGGGTGTGCAAGCGGCCGGCTTTACCGATATCTTTTTCTACGCCCATGATGTGCTGCAATTCACGCTCGAATCCAATGCGGATCCGCGGCGGCGGCGCCTGATCACCGGGCTGGCGCGGCTGGAGCATGCGATGTCGGCCCGCATCTGAATCGTCGAAAGGAGCATGGGATGGGCGTCCAAGCCAGGCCGGAAATCTGGGACGAAGTCGCCAAGAGCTACACCGAGGCCATCGCCCCGGAAGTGCGCGCGCTGGCGCGCGACGTGCAGAAAATCCTGGCCGGCAACAAGCTGTCCGCACCGCGCTCGCTGCTCGAGGCCGGTTGCGGCTCCGGGCATTTGTCGCTGGTCCTGCAGCAGTCCGGCTATGAGACCTACCTCCTCGATTTCAGCGCCGCCGCGCTCCAGAAAGCGCGCAAGTCTTATCGCGCGGCGCTCGGCCGGATCGACGACGCCCAGTTCATCTCCGGCGACCTGATGCAGCTCGACGCCGCCCTGGGCGATCAACGCTACGACGTCGTCTGGAACAGCGGCGTGCTGGAGCATTTCTCCGCCGACGAGGTGCAACGGGTTTTTCAGCAGATGGGCAGCGCGGCGCGCGAGGCGGTGCTGATCCTCGTGCCCAATCCCGAAAGCCTGATCTATCTGTTGTGGCGGAAGCGCGCCCTGGGCGAGGCCAACTGGGCCTTCGGCACGGAGATGCTGCGCGACAACTACGTCGAGCTGGCCCGCTCCGCCGGCCTCAGCCTGATCGCGCGCGGCTATTGCGGGGCGGAGATCACGCGCATTCAGTTGGCCGCGATCATGCCCAACGAGCCTCTGCGAAGTGAATTCGAGGAGTTGATCCGCAGCGGCCCCGTGCCGTCGCAGGCGCTCTATCTGAGCTGGTTCCTGTTCTCGCCCGTGGACCAGCCCGTCGCGGCCGCGCCGGCGCCGCCCGATGCCGCCGTCATGGATCGCACGTTCTATCTTGATTCGATCGGCCTGGCGAACGCCGCCGCCGTGCAACAACGGATCGCCCTCGACGAGCTCAAGTCCCGCAGCGCCTATGAGCGGCAGGAGATCGAGCAGCTTCGCGCCCAGTTGCAGGCCTCGGCCGAGCAGTCGCGCACGCTGGCGGAGTTACTCGACGCCACGACAAAACACGCCGAGGTCGCGGCCCGCGGCGCGGCGGAGCAGAGCGCGGCGCGACGCTCAGCCGATGAGCAGTTCGAGGCGCTGCGCGGCCAGCTCCAGCGCGCCGAGGCCCAAATCAGCGCCGTCGGCGATCTCACGCGCGAGCTGATCGAAGATGCCTCACGCCGCGCGGCGGAGACGCGCACGATGCTGACCGCGGCATTCGAGCAACGCACCGCGCTCAACCGCCTGGCGATCGAGCTGGAAGCGGCGCGGAACGCCCAACGCGATCTCACCGCCCAGGTGGAGCAAGCGCGGGCTGCGCTGGCTGAGCAAGAAACCCACGAAGCCAGGCTGCGCAATACGCTCGCCTTTCTCCACCCGGCGCTGCGCGAAAGCCTGAACGCCGAAGAAGAGGCGATTCGCACGCTCGAAGGCTTCAAGCTGAACCGCGGCTTCCGCGTCGCGCGCTTGCTGCAGCTCTTCCGCGAGGAATTCATCAAGGGCGGCCGGCGGCTTGCATTCCTCAAGCGGCTGGCGGCCCGCGCGCTGGGCGGCAAGCAACCCATCAGCGCGTTTAACGCGCTCGACATCCCGATCCGGCCGCTGCGCCACGCGGCTCACCGGCTGCGCGAAGCGCTCGCGCGAATCGGGCCGGACGGGCTTGCATACGACCTCCCACGCCACGCGCCGGACGCCTCCGCGACCGAACCGCGCCGGCAATCGGTCGAGGCCGGCGTGCCGGGCCTGGTGAGTGTGATCCTGCCGGTCTACAACCAGGCGTATCTGCTGCGCGATTCGATCGAGAGCGTGCTGGCTCAGACCTATCCGCATTTTGAGTTGATCGTTGTGAACGACGGTTCCAAAGACGACGTCGGTCAGGTTGTGGCGGCCTATGCCGGCCACCCCAAAGTCCGCGTGCTTACGCAGCCCAACCAGAAGCTCCCCAAAGCGCTCAGCAACGGGTTTGAATTCGCCCGCGGCGAATTCCGCACCTGGACCTCCGCCGACAACCTCATGGCCCCGCGCCAACTTGAGCGCCAGGTGGACTTCCTGCGGCGCAACCCCGATGCGCACATGGTCTATTGCGACTATTGGGCCATCGACGATCGCGGGGCGCCCCTGAACGACCCCAACTTCCGCCCGCACAATCGCCGCACGCCCACCGACCCGGCGATCCACCTGCCCCATGACCCGGCGCCGCTGAACACGGTCCACGACAATTTCATCGGCGCGTGCTTCATGTATCGCGGCTGGGTCGGCCGCCTGCTGGGCGACTATGTGCCGATGCTCGGCGTCGAGGATTACGACTATTGGATGCGGATGAACGCGCTCTTCGTCATTCGCCATCTCGGAACTGACGAGCCGCTGTATCACTACCGCGTGCACGACAACACGCTCAGCGCCCGCGCCGTGGAGCATCGCATTCTCGATCGCGCTAAGGAGCTGCTGCGCTTCGACGAGCGGCGGCGCGCATACTTTTCCAAGCCCTGGCTCATCCGGGCCGATGAGCTGTCGCGCGGCTGGCTGCGCAACCTCGATCTGGGCGAGCATGCCCTCGGCCCCTGGCCCGGACAGGCCCCGCCGGCGGACCAAAAAACGCTGCTGCTGATCCACGCGCGCGAGCTGGCCGCGCTGGAACGCCACGAGCAGCGCCCGGCCGACGCCGTCTTCGCCTGGTTCGACGAGGATCCGACCGCGCCCTATCGCGGCGCGCAGACCATGCAGCGCCTGGCCGATGGCTGCTTCGCGGGCGATCCCAAGACCCTGGCGCGCCTGGAGCTTTTCACCACCGACGCGTGGCTGGCCACGCCGGGCAAGGCGCTGCTCGACGCGGCCGTGGCCCGCGCCAACAACGCCTGCTTTCTGCGCGCGAACCTGACCCCTGCCGAGTTGAGTCGCACGCTGCCGCGCACGCTGCGCGCGACGGAGCGGCCCTTGCGCGTGCTCCTGCAGGTCGATCAGTTTCTACAGGGCGGACTGGAGAACGTCGTGCTCGACAAGGCCGACGCCCTCGCCGCCGAAGGCTGCCGCGTCACGATCCTCTCGCTCGGGGCCGAAGGGCCGGCGGCGGACAAGGCCAGCGCTCGCCGGCTCGATTTTCGCCGACTGGATGAGTCGAATCGGCGGGAGACCTATCGCGAGCTTCTCGCACGCGAGCAAGTGGACATTGTCAGCGCTCACTACTCGCTTTTTGGACCGGATGTCGCCGCGGAATTGGGCATCCCCTTCGTTCAGACGATTCACAATTCCTATGTCTGGCTCAATGAGGCGCAGCGCGCCGAGCATCGCGCCATCGACGCCCAGACCCGCGCCTACTGTTGCGTTTCCTCCTCGGCGGCGATGTACGCCGACGTTCGCATCGGCCTTTCGGTCGAACGCATGCTGGTTGTGCCCAACGGCATCGACACGGCCGCGCTGCTGGCGGCGTCGGGCAGCGTGGATCGTGCCGGCCGGCGTCGCGACCTCAACCTGAATGAGACTGATTTTGCCTTCCTCAACGTCGGCTCGATCTATCCGCCCAAGTGTCAGCATTTGTTGATTGCGGCGCTGCAGATCGCCCGGGCGCGCGATCCGCGCATCAAGCTCATCTGCCTCGGCCGGCCGATGGATGAGGACTACGCGGCGCGGGTGCGCCGACAGGTGGAGCAGGCCGGACTGCGCGACGCGGTCCACTGGGCCGGCTATCAGCCCGACCCGCGCGAGTATTACTACATCTGCGACGGCTTTGTGCTGCCCTCGTTCGTCGAAGGGTCGAGCCTGGCGCTGGCCGAGGCGCGCCTGTTGGGCCTGCCGATTGTCGCCTCGCGCGTGGGCGATGCGCCGGACGTGCTCGGCGCGGTCAACCACTTCCTGATCGACCCGCCCTTCCGTTCGATCACCGACCTCGACGCCGGCAACTGGTATGACATGCTCATGCAGGACCATCCGAATTTTGTGAGTGCTTTGGCCGAGGCGCTGCTCGCCGCCGCGCAATCCGCACGCCTGACGCCCAGCGCGCAGGTCGTGCGCCAACTCGATCGGCGCTGCGCCTACGAGACCTATCTCCGGCTGTTTGAATGGCTACGCGCCGGCGGCGAGGCCGCGGCGGCGAGACCGTGGGGCTGGTCCCAGCGCCGGAGCGAATAAGACTGGCGCCGCACGCCGATGGAAGTTGCCCGGCAACTTCGTTACGCTGCGCGCATGCATCGGATGGCACACCCCCCTTCCGCGTGGTCGCCCTGCACACTCCTGCTGCTGCTGGCCGTGACCAGCGGCTGCGAATCGACCGGCCCCGGCGGCGCGACGCTGCTGGAGCAAGGCGAGCAAGCCTATCAGGCGAAGCAATACGACCAAGCGGTCGCGGCGCTTTCACGCTATCTCAACAACGAGCGCAACGCCGACTTGCAGGCCCGTGCGCTGTACGTGCGCGCTTTGTGCCACGGTCAGCAGATGCGCCGCAGCAGTTGTCTGGCAGACCTGAATCAGGCCCAGCGCCTCAGCAACGATGACGACCTGCGCTGGCGCATTCAGGGCCTGCGCGGCACGATCGAGTATGAGGACAACAACTACAACGCCGCCATTGCCGCGCTGGAGGCCGCCGTCAACGCCATGCCCGCCCGCCCGCCGATGGATGCCTATCTCTTCCGCCTTGGTGAGTGTTACGAGCGCGTCGGGCGCTGGAGCGACGCGCGGGCCGCCTTCGGCCGGCTGCTGGAGCGCTTTCCCAGCAGCTCCAGCGCCGCATCAGCACGCAAACGCGTGGACGTGCAGGCCGGCAGCTACGCGGTGCAGTGCGGCGTGTTCGGCTCGGCGAACAATGCCCAGCGCCTGGCCAATGATCTTCGCGGCAAGGGCTTGGACGCCGCCGTCCGGCCCGACCCGCGTGGCGGCGGGCGCTATCTGGTGCTGGTCGGCAACTACGCCCGTTTTGAAGAGGCCCGCGCAGCGCTGGCGCGCGTCAAGGGCTACGTGCCGGAGGCGATTTTGTGGCCCTAAGTACGGGTGAGACGACGCGGCCAGGCATACCGGCTGAAACACCCGCCGAATTGGAACATGGAGCGCAAACTGCGCCGCGTCATGCGCCACGAACGCCGCTCGCCGCGGGTCTGCTGCTGGCCGCGCTGGGGTTGGCCGGGTGCGGCGAACGAACGGAGGCGCTGCTGCTGCAACCCGACTTTCCGCTCGCGCAGCGCCGCCTGGAGCTGGCTAGCGACTGGGCTTTTTTTGATCCCACCGGCGATCGCGCCCGCTACCTGCTCGCCTATGCCCGACCGGGCGTCGAGAACGGGGCGCGAGATTTTCTGCTCTATCTCATCTCCCCCCATGGAACCGGCACGTTTGCTCTGACCCCGCTCATGGCGCAAGACACCGCGATGCCGCCATCCACGCCGCAGGTCGCAACCGCCAACCCCGCGGCGACGGACGCGAACGGCGGCCCCGCAGCGCAGAGCGCACCCGCAGACCCGGCCACTCCAGGCGCGAACGGCGCTTCCGGCTCTGGCGGTGCGGCGACAACGCTCTCGGCCTCCTTGCCGCCACAGGGTTTCCTGCTTCAACTCGTCGGCGAGTTTCGCGGACGCACGAATTTCACAGGAGGCAGGCTGCGCATCGAGAATGATCGCTGGCGTCGCGGCGAACGAAAAATCACGTTCGAACTCAACGCAGACGGGCTGACGTTGCGCGGGACGGCCCGCCCTTTGCCGAGCACCGCTGAGATCGCCCAGTTCGAGCGTCGCTACGCCGCCGATGTCGCCCTCCTCCGCCCGCCGATCGGCGCCGGCGCGTCGACAACATCCGCGCTGCCCGCCCCATCCGCGCTACCAGCCGCCGATCCGCAAACCGCGACTGATGAAAGCACCGGCGCGCCTGAGGCCAAGGTTGAGCCGTTTGCGCCGGAGTAAATCGAGCTTCGTCGTCAGAAGTTTGAAAACCTGCTGGGCGTGAAAATGTGCTGAATGTAAAAACGTCCGGGATGAAACCACGTCCGGGATGTGAAATCGTCTGAGGCATGAAATAGCCTTGTGTTTTCAAGCGCACCGGCATCATGGCGGGTCGCACCTTCGCGAAGACAGACATCGCAATGAATCCAAAGGCTCGAAATGAAAAGCTGCCTACAAACACGACGGCCCACCCTTGCACCCACATCACACCGACTGGCTCGAAGAATCCTCTGACGCGCGCGGCGTGCGGGTATCAGCGTCACCATCGTCGCCGGCACGAAAAACCTGTCCACACTCCGGGCAGCGCCGCGACGTCAACCCGCGCAGCGAATAGCCGCACTTCTCGCAATACCGTAGATCAAGCGGGCAGTTGCTCTCATTCCATTCGATCCGTGCGGCGTTTTTCCTGCCCACATAAATCACAGCCGTGAGAGTGCCGAATACGGGCGAAAAGAACAGCAGGCAGAATCCGATGAGGGAGAGGATGCCCCCCGGTCCAGGTCTCGATGGCAAGACGCCAAGGACAAACAGCATCACTCCCAAAGCCAACCATACCAGCGTTCCCGCCAATATGTGTCGAACGGTCAGGCGCACGAGCGGCAATAAAGCCGGCTCGCCCTCCGCCGGTGGTGCATGAGCGCTCCCGCTACCCGACGGCTCGGCAGTCGGCGTCGGCTTGTTCGTGGCTGCCTCGATCATGTGTGCGCCCCGCCCGCTATACTGCCGCTAAAACCGGAGCCAATCATGACCGTGCTCTCCACTCCCATTCTAACGCTGGCGCTCATCGCGTTGCTGGCGGTCGGCTTTGCGCGTGGCGGCGATCGCGTCACCGGCGCGCTCTTCGCGACCCGCTCGGAAGTAATCGCGCAGCACGGCCTGGCCGCGACCAGCCAGCCGCTCGCCACGCAGATCGCCCTCGATATCCTGAAGCAGGGCGGCACCGCGGTCGACGCCGCCATCGCCGCCAATGCCGCCCTAGGCTTGATGGAGCCGGTCGGTTGCGGCGTCGGCGGCGACCTGTTCGCGCTGGTCTGGAGCGCCAAGGAGCAGAAGCTATACGGACTCAACGCCAGCGGCCGCGCTCCGCTCGGCCAGACGCGCGAAGACTTACGGAAATATCTCGCCGCCGACAATCACAGGCTCATCCCCGATTTTGGCCCGCTCAGTGTCAGCGTGCCCGGCTGCGTCGATGGCTGGTTTGAACTGCATACCCGCTTCGGCCGCATGCCGATGAACAAAATTCTGCAACCCACGATCGATTATGCCACGCGCGGCTTCCCCGTCAGTGAGTTGATCGCGTTCTATTGGGAGCGCGGCGGCGCCCTGCTCAAAGATTATCCCGGCTTTGCCGATACGTTTCTGCCAGGCGGAAAGGCCCCGGCCAAAGGCGAGCTGCACACGCGCCCCGGCCTGGCCCGCACGCTGACCTTGCTATCACAACAGGGCCGTGATGCGTTCTATCGCGGCGAACTGACGCAAGTCATGGATGCCTTCTGCCAGCGCGTCGGCTGCCCGCTGCGGCGGATCGATTTTGAGCAACACACTTCGACCTGGGTCGAGCCGATCTCGACCAACTATCGCGGTTATGACTGCTGGCAGATACCTCCCAACGGTCAGGGCCTCGCCGCGCTGCAAATGCTCAACATCCTCGAAGGGTTTGACCTCAAGGCCCTGGGCCATAACTCGGCGGCCTATCTGCACACGCTGATCGAGGCGAAGAAGCTGGCCTTTGAGGATCGGGCGCGCTACTACGCCGACCCCGCTTTTGCACAAATCCCCTTGGAGATGCTGCTGTCCAAGGACTATGCCGCGCGCCGGCGCGCCCTGATCAACCCACGCCGCGCGGGCAAGCAATTCAAACCAGGCGATGCCGCCGTCAGCGCCGCTTTCGAGTTGCCTTCGACGGACCTCTCCCGCCTCGCTGCCGCGGACGCTGCGCTCCGCGAAGGCGACACCATTTGCCTCGCCACGGCCGACGCCGAGGGCAACATGATCGCGCTGATTCAGAGCAACTATCGCGGATTTGGCAGCGGCCTCTGCCCCGACGGGCTGGGCTTCTGCTTTCAGGATCGCGGCTGTCAGTTTTCGCTCGATGATGATCACCCCAACCGCTATGAGCCGGGCAAGCGCCCGTTCCACACGATCATCCCCGGCTTCGTCACGCGCAAGAACGCCGCCGGCGCGATCGAGCCGTTTCTCGCTTACGCGGTCATGGGCGGCGACATGCAGCCGCAGGGCCACGTGCAGGTGCTCTGCAACTTGATCGACTTTGGCATGAACCTGCAGGAGGCCGGCGACGCAGCCCGCTTCTATCACACCGGCTCTTCGGAACCGACCGGCACGACCATGACGGACGGCGGCCTGCTCGCGCTCGAGTCGGGGATCGATGCGCAGGTCCGCCGCGACCTGGGCCTGATGGGCCACCGCTTCCATGAAAGCATCGGAAACTATGGGGGCTATCAGGCGATCGCGGTGCGCGGCGATTCAACGATGGCCACGCCACCCCGTGCGAATGATTCGTCGGCGACTTCAGCGCCGTCGGCGCCCGCGACCCGCGTCTACCTTGGCGCCAGTGAAAGCCGCAAGGACGGCCATGCCGCGGGATACTGAGTCGGCGATGGTGAAAAACCTGGGAAAGTGCCAAGGTGGGATGGTGCGAAGGTGGGATGGTGGGAAGGTGAAATCAGCGTCGAGGGTAGCATGGGCCTCCGGCCCGTGCGAACCTGACCAGTCAATCCGCGCGATGATCACGTGCAATAGACTGATTTTCACATTGCTCGAAACAGTGCATTTCAAAGCGACTATACGTCCGTGAAATTCGTATTTTCGGATGGAGCGAAAAGAGCATCGCCTTCATGGCATGAACGGAGTGCCCTTGTTGATCGCTGGACGCACGGGCCGAAGGCCCCTGCTACCCTCGCTTCTAACCCGAAAACCAATATGCTGATGAACTTCTATAGCGAAACCGGCATGATCACGTAGAGAAAATCGTTCTTATCTTCGCCAAAGACCACGCCGGGCTTGAACGTCTCGCTCAACTCGATGGTGACGTTCTCATACGGAATGGCTTTGAGCGCATCAACCAGAAAGATCGGGTTGAAGCCGATGTCGATGGCGCCGCCGTCGTAATGCGCCGGCACTTCGACCTTGGCCTCGCCCTGTTCGGGCGAATTCGAGCGAATCGTGAGCTTATCACGCTCAAAGCTGAGCTTGACCGCGCGCGAATCCTCGGTCGTGAGCAACGCCGCCCGTCGAACCGCCCCATGCAGCTCCACGCGATCGAGCCGAACAAGCCGCGATCCGTCTTGCGGAATCACCGTGCGATAGTCGGGGAAATGCCCCTCGACCAGGGCCGTGCTCAGCACGCTCTCGCCGCTGCGCAACATGATCTGGTTAGGCATGATCTTGACGTCGACCGTCCAGCCATCCCCGCCGGCCGCGGCAAAGACACGCTCAAAAACCTGCAGCGCCTTGGTCGGAACGATCGCTTGAAAGTCCGCGGCGCGGCTGTCGTCGATGCTGCCGCCAGCACGGGCCAGCCGGCGCCCGTCCGTCGCGACCAAGTAGAGTCGCTTGCCCTGTTTTTCCCACAGGACGCCATTAATCGCGAAGCGGCTGGTCTCACGAGCCGCGGCGTAGACCGTCATGCTGATCAGCCGCGAGAGCTTCGCCCCGTCCACGACCAAATCCGGCTCGCCCTCAAACGCCCCGATCGGGGGAAAGTCATCCGGCGACTGCACAAAAATCTTGAACTCGCTGGCGGCGCCCTTCACAACGCAATAGCGCTCATCAGCCGTGATGAGCACTTCGGCATCGGGCATCTCGCGGATGATCTCGAGCAGGCGCGTCGCGGGGATCACGGCGCGGCCGATCTTTTCCGTCGCGAGCACGGGAACCCCCAATTGCAGCGCGGCTTCACCATCAGTAGCGCCGAGCCGAACGACTTCGCCGTCAGCGATGATATGGACGCAGCTCAGAATGGGCTTGGTGGTGCGTCCGCCGGCGATCGTGGCAATCGCACTAAGAGCGTCCTGCAAGAGTTGACGCGGAAGTCTCGTTTTCATACTTGCCGCTCACTATCGGTGCTATCAGCTCCAGGCTCGGCCGGAGCGCTTCACACGGCCATTTTCCCGTGACGCCTTGTCGCATGAAGGCTGACCCGATCACGGGCAACGCGCCCAGACGCTATTTGTAACGTAAGTCGTGCGTGTCCGCTACTACCCGTTGCGACGATTCCGCCGATGGCTGCTTCGACACAGGGTGAGTGCCGCCGACAGACGGCGTCTGGAGGCGCAAGCGCGCATCATCCCGAGTCAGCGTCGGCGAACATGCGCAGGCCGCTCGAGCCGCGGCGGAAACTTCCAACGGCACGGCGCCGCGTGGCTTGTCAGCGGCTGAGACGCGGCCCGCTCGCAGGCTGCCACGATCGGCTTGCGCCGGGCCGCCCCGGAATTTACGAAAATTTCACTTGCCGGGTCGCGATTCTGATGTATAGTTCAAGATAGCCCGTTGGCCCACAATAGATTGTGTGCCGGGCATGTTTGGTGTCAAACCGAACAACGCTCTTGACAGGCGTCTTGTGTTAGGTTATTTTTATACCAAATGAGAAGCTAACACGGGTGCTGGTTTTTGGAGCGTTCGCGCAAAGGAGTGCGCCATGTCGTATCGTGCAGAATCCGGCCGTTTGCTGTGCCTGCTAGGCCCCGGCGGCGAGTTTCGGCGCGAAGTCCGGGTCGAGCGCCGCACCGGGCGCCTGCGTGAAAGCGCGCTTTCACCTCAGGATCTCGCCAATCTGCGGGCATGTGTGCGGGCCCAACTGCGCGGCGTGGCCGGGCGGCTGGCGGCTCAACGGGCGGAGGCCCTGCGGGCTGAGCTGGCGACCTCCTTCGACGACGACTCGACGGTCACACCTTCCGACCAGCACGTGTGGGATGCGTATCGTGAAAGCAGCACGGCGGAGTCGTCGCGCGACGATGCGATCAGCCACTGGCGGGCGCAACCGCGC
The DNA here is from genome assembly GCA_964418235.1 of uncultured Planctomycetales bacterium. Classification (GTDB taxonomy): domain Bacteria; phylum Planctomycetota; class Phycisphaerae; order UBA1845; family Fen-1342; genus CAYQLG01. The sequence goes on along the minus strand of CAYQLG010000002.1, from coordinate 91,401 downwards.
GCCCTGCCTCCCGTGATTTTCGGCTCCTTGGGCGCCTTCTTGGCGGAGGAATGGTCGGATGCAACAGCGCAGCATGAAGCCCCCGCAAGGGGCACTCACCCCCAAACAACTGCGGGTGCTTACCTATATTCGCGATTACACCAACGCGAAGGGCTACGCCCCCACGATGCAGGAACTGGCGGACGAGTTTGGCGTGAGCAAGGTGACCGTGTTCGAACACATCGACGCGCTCCAAAAGAAGGGCTACCTGCGCCGATCCCGGCACAAGGCACGCTCTTTGCGACTTAATGAGCACATCGATTTTCCTGATGAGCGGGCCACACGTCTGCCGCTCGCCGGCGTGATCGCCGCCGGGCGTCCGATCGAAGCTGTCGAGACCCGTGAAACCCTCGACCTCGAAGAGCTATTCGTCTCACCGTACGGCACTTACGTACTGCGAGTCCGCGGCGACAGCATGATCGACGACAATATCTGCGATGGTGACTTTGTCGTCGTAGAGCAGCGCGACGCCGCCCGCGATGGCGAAACCGTTGTCGCGCTGCTGCCCGATGGTGAGGCAACGCTGAAGCGGCTCTATCGTGATGCCGGCGGTTATCGTCTGCAGCCGGCCAATTCCAACTATAAGCCCATCGTCACGCGAGATTTGCGTGTGCAGGGCGTGGTGGTTGGCCTGATTCGTAAGTGCTAGTGCAAGCGGCTTGAGGCGTGCCACGTCACCTAGGCGCGGCGATTGCGTCGGTCGCAACGCATGATCCGCTTTCACGAGAAAGCTCTGTCCCTTTTTCCCGTGATATCGCCATTTTTGTTGACGATGGGTGTCGATTTAGCTAGCGTAGACCGGTACGTGTAACCGACCGGCTGTTCAGTCTGCGCTGGGACAGCCAACCTGAGCCGAACGCCTGGACATCATCGGGAAGATAAAAAATGCCCTTCGCTTCCATCCGAGACGGGATCTCTACACCTATGCACCGCTATTGGAAAACCGTGTTTGCGGCCGGCCTTTGGGCCGCCCTCGTCGGGGTTCTTCCTACCCATGCCGAGCTATCGGACGGCTCGACGCAGCCGCCCGCAACCGGTCAGGCTGCTGCTGATCTAGCGGCGCACTCGGCGAGTGCTGTGCCTGGTTCGGTCAACACCATCGTGGTGCCGGATTCGACCGTGCAGATCGTGCAGTTCGCCGAGGCCGATGCGACCGGCAACCGCATCGAGAAGTATGCGATCAGCCTCGACGGGCGTTCGTTGGCCGCGGTGCGTAACGCCGATCCGAATCTGTACCTGCACAATGGGCAGGTTGATCCGCTGACGCAGCCCCTGCCGGGGAACGCCAATGACGCCGCCTTCAAAGGCAACGAGCGCAGCGGCGTCGTGCTGGTGCAGTTCCACACGCAGCCGCTCGAAATCTTCCGCGAGCAAATCCGTGCGGCAGGCGGAACGGTGCTGCACTATTTCCCCAGCAACGCTTATCTGGTTCGCGCTTCAGAGGCCGCGCGGCAGAGCATTGCGGCGTTGCCCTATGTTCGCTGGGTCGGCGCCTGGACGCCGGCGATGCGGCTACGCGAGCCGGCCATCGATGGGCGCTATGTGATCCAGGTTTTTGAGCGCGGGCTGCGCGACAAGCTGATTGTCGCCGAGCGCATCGCACAGCTTGGCGGTTTCATCCATGAATTTTCTGATTTGGGCTTCTGGATGGAAGCCACGCTGACCGCCGACCAGGTGCTCGAAATCGCCAAGCTCGATCAGGTCCATTTCATCGACCGCTGGGGCGCACCTGACAACGACATGGATCTGGTGCGTTCCTACGGCGGCGCGCTGCATCTGACTTCCGTGGCGGACGGACCCTATCAGGGCGCCGGCGTGCGCGGCGAGGTCATGGACGACAACTTCCGCATTACGCACGTCGATTTCGCTTCGCGCCCGCCGATTGTGCACGGCGCGCGCAGCGGCGGCACCAGCCACGGCACGAGCACCTTCGGCATTGTCTTTGGCGACGGGACCGGCGACGCCAACGCCCGCGGCATGCTGCCGCTGGCTCAGGGCATCTTCGCCGACCAGAACCAATTCGGCGATCGGCACGTCTTCATCGGCCAGTTGCTGCAACCGGAATATCAGGCGGTCTTTCAGTCCAACAGTTGGGGCGCGCCCCAGACAACGCAATACACCAGTACGTCGGCGTTGATGGACGACATCATCTTCGATCACGACATCATCATTTGCCAGTCGCAGAGCAATCTCGGCGATCAGCGCAGCCGGCCCGAGGCATGGGCCAAGAACATCGTCTCCGTCGGCGGCATCAACCACCGCAACACGCTCGATCGTGCGGATGACTGCTGGTGCGGCAATGCCAGCATCGGCCCGGCGGCGGACGGTCGCATCAAGCCGGATCTGGCGATGTTCTATGACCTGGTCTACACCGTCTCCAGCTCGAGCGACACAGCGTATCGCGACTTCTGCTGCACGAGCGCGGCGACGCCCTGCGTGGCGGGCCACTTCGGGCTTTTCTTCGAGATGTGGCATGACGGCATCTTCGGCAATCCGACCAGCACGTCGGTCTTCGCTTCGCGACCGCATTCGAGCACCGCGCGCGCGATGATGATCAATACGGCGAACTCCTGGACATTCACCGGCGCCGGCAGCGACCTGACCCGCACGCATCAGGGCTGGGGCGCGCCCGATTTGCGCAAACTCCACGACCTGCGCGACCGCTTCTTCATCATCGATGAAGCTGACCCGATCGCGTCGTTGCAGACACGGACATATCGGGTGACGGTTCCGGCGGCAACCCCTGAGCTGCGCATCACGATGGTCTATCTCGACCCGGCGGGTACGCCAGGCTCTTCGCAACATCGCGTCAACGACCTCTCGCTGCGCGCGACTTCGCCGAGTGCGGTTGTTTTCAACGGCAATGTCGGGCTGGACGCCGGCAACTGGTCTACGCCGGGCGGCGCCCTCGATACGCGCAATACCGTCGAGAACATCTTTGTGCAGGCCCCGACCCCGGGTGAGTGGGTCATTGAAGTGATCGCCACCAACATCAACACCGATGCCCGGCTCGAATCGCCCGAGATCGACGCGGATTTCGCCCTTGTGGTCAGTGGCGTCATCACGGACCCGTGTGCGGGCTTTACGCGCGGCGACGCAAATTGCAGCGGCAGCGTCGATTTCGACGACATCACCGCGTTTGTGACCGCCCTGCTCAGCGCAGCCCAGTACGCCGCGGACTTCCCGAGCTGCAATCGTGAATGCACGGCGGACATCTCCGGCGACAGCCTGGTCGATTTCGGCGATATCGACGGCTTCGTGGCGTGCCTGGTGGGCGCCTGCCCCTAGCCGCGGGTTACGAGCGCATGCCATGTAAAAAATAGCGGGATGACGTGTGCAATCGCTGGAAACGCCGTCGGCCACGGAGGGCCGACGCTACAGCGCTCAGTGAGTGGCCGACGCGGCAGCGCTGATCACTCTGCCGACGCGGCAGCGCTCATCGCGTTGCGGACTGTGCGGAACTGAGGAAGCTGACTCCGGCAAGCATTACATATGCATCTGATCACGCAGGATGTCGCGCAATGGAGCCAGCAGGCGATGCGTCTCGGGCGCATCCGTCAGGCCCAGCCCGCTCACGCACGGAAGCGCGAAGAAGTCCACCGGCTCATACGGGGCATAGTCGAGCTGGGCGCAAATCACGTCGGCCAATTGAATCAGCCAGCGCTGCGTCCGAAGCGAATCGTCAGCGTCCGGCGCGCGATGGTGCGCCCCGATCAACTGCGGCAGCGGCTCCGGCAGGTTCCACGCGCTGGCGATCCGCGCGCCGAGGTGCTCATGCCAGCGGCGGCAGAGCGCGTCGAAGACGGGTCGCGCGATCGTCACGTTGTGGGTCTGCTGAAACTCGCACGTCACTTTGAGTATGCCGAGCTGACCGATGTCATGCAGCAGACCGATCAGGAAGGCCTCATCTTCGGCGATCGCGTAGCGCTTCGAGAAATGCCCGACGATGATGCCCGAGGCCCACGCGCCGCGCCAAAGCTGCTCGCCGACGCTCTTGTGCGCGCCACCCACGCGAATCGCCAGTTGCTTCATTGTCGAGGCAAGCAGGATGCCGCGTAGCGTTTTCTGCCCCAGCCGCACAAAGGCCTGCTCCAAACGCGTGATTTCGCGCACGCCGCGATAGGCGACCGAGTTCGCGATCCGCAGAATCTCGGCCGCGAGGGCCGGGTCGTGTCCGGCGAACTCGGCGGCGCGGCGCATGTCGCCGCCATCGTCGCGGAGGCAGTTCAGCACTTTCTTGGCGATCTCCGGCAACTTGGGCAATTCGAGATGCTGATCGTCGAGCGACGCGACGATGCGGTCGTAGAGGCGCTTGTCGACCGTCTGCGGCCCGTGAGGCGCAACCGGTGCGTCGTCGCGCGGCAGCCACCAGGGCCGCGGCGCCGCCTGTGATTCTTCGTCCCCATCCCGTAACGCCGAGCCGCTCCGCGTCGCCGCCTGATCAGGCCCGCCCGATCCGCGCTTTCCGCCCGAACGCCGTTCGCCGGCTCTTTCGGCTTGCGGCGCCAAAGCGACCGCGGTGCACGCTTCGCTCGCATCGGGCGCTACGCCCGCGGCGCGCACCACGTCGGATGGCTCTTGGCTCTCCGCGGCGCGCGGCTCAAACAAGCGCAGAAATGACCGGATCAAACCCATCACCCATGCTCCGCGGCGGAAGCCACCCGTTCCGCACTGAAGTTTACGATATCTATCGACCCCGGCGGAATATCAATCCATCAGCCCGTGCCGTAGGCCGGACCTGGCGCTGCCTGCATGCTTCGTGTCGCGGCTTTTATGGGCGCCGCCGGCGTCGAGAACCGCCCAGCGAGGCTATATTTCCAGTTTGTGATGGAGCATGGGAGCCGTGCGAACGCGGCCCGGACCATCGAGGACGTTCGCGGCAGGGATGTTGCGGCGCGTGTGAGGCACGGATGGTGAATGCCGGCAGCGGGCGTTTGACAGGGCTGAGTTGGGGCATCGTTCTGCCCATCCTGGCGCTGCTGCTGGTGGGCCTGCTATGCATTCATGCCACCGATGAGATGATTCAGCCGGCGGATGGCACGCTTCACGCCGCCGCGTCGGGCGGCACACCGGCCATCGCGCGCGACGCGGCCCCGCCCGAAAGCGCTTCGCTGGTCACGCTGCTTCGTCGCTCACTTGGCCCCGCCACGCTCAGACAGATCGGCTTCCTGGTCAGCGGACTCGCACTGGTCGCATTGTTGCTCATACCCAGCTATCAGCGGTACGCACCGGCGGCGTTTCTGGTTTATGGGGTAATGGTGACGCTGCTGGGGCTGCTCGTGCTCGATCGTTATATCGACGTGCCGCTGGTCGAGCCGATCCGCGCCACGCGCCGCTGGATCGGCGTGAGCTTTCTGCGTTTGCAGCCGTCGGAATTCATGAAGCCGGCGCTGGTCTTGGCGCTGGCCTGCTATTTGCGCTATCGCAGTTCGTATCGCACGCTCCCCGGGCTGATTCCGCCGTTTCTGCTCACGCTCGTTCCGATGGTGCTGATCCTGCTACAGCCGGACCTGGGCACGCTGCTGATGCTGCTGCCGACGCTGTTTGTGATGCTGTTTGTCGCGGGGGCGCGGCTGCGGCATCTGTTGACGATCGTGCTCGTCGGCGTGGCCACGCTGCCGCTCTTCTACGTGGTCGGCATGCACGGCTATCAGAAGCAGCGGATCGACGTGCTGCTCAAGCAAAACGTCGCCGACGAGCGCTGGCACATGGGGCCGGGCTATCAATTGCGGCAATCCAAAATCGCGCTGGGCACCGGCGGCGTCTGGGGCGAGGGTTACGCCCGCGGCGTATTCGTCGAGTACAAGCAGCGTGAGCTTCTGCCCGAGGAGCACAACGACTTCATCTTTGCCATCATCGGCCATCAGTGGGGGCTGGTCGGATGCATCGCGATTCTGCTGGCGTATGCGGCGATCACACTGGTTGGCCTGGAGATCGCGACCGTCACGAATGATCCGTTCGGGCGGCTGCTGGCGGTGGGTGTTGTGACCATGATCGTGATGCAGGCGCTGCTGAACATCTGCATGACGATCGGGCTTGCGCCGATCACCGGCATGCCGTTGCCGTTCGTCTCCGCCGGCGGCAGCAGCCTGTGGGCGAATTTCATCGGGTTGGGTCTGCTGCTCAATGTGGCGCAGCGCCGCCCCATGCTGATCGCGCATCCGCCGTTTCAGCATGAGCCGGAGTGAAGGCGTCAGCCAGAATCCGTACCGCGCCGCGCGAACCGAACCCACACCGCGCAAACCGAACCGCGCCCGTCAGGAAGCGATTCGAGTCGCGCAGCGCCTGATCCATCCGACGGCGCGTCGAGGCAAGTCGTATCTGGACGTATTGAGAATCGCCTGTGCAAGATTCGCGCGGTCCGCATGCGCGGCGCGCGTTTTCTCTCGAAGCTCAGCGTGCCGCCAGCCGAGGGGGTTGCATCGCATCGAATCGCTTCCTGACGGGCGCGGTTCGGAAAGAAGGCGCGGTTCGCAAAGAAAGCGCGGTTCGGTTATCACGCCTCGCGATGCACCCGACTAAACGCCCTGCGTCACGCGCCATGCGCGGAGCGTTTCGGCGACCGACCAGGCCTGGGCAAAGCATCCCTTTCCGAGAAATGGCTCGGTCGCGTCAAACACTTCAGCCAGAGAGCCGACGCCGAACGACCCAAGCTCCGCCAGCATTGGCCGCAGAAACGCGCGCGCCGCCGCCCGGTTGCTATGCACGCGATAGTGCGCCAGCACGAACGGCCCAAGCAGCCAGCCCCACGCCGTGCCCTGATGGTAGGCTTCGTCACGCGCGATCAGCTCGCCACGATAGTACGGGCGATAGTCGCGATGGTCGGGCGAGAGGCTGCGCAGCCCGCGCCAAGTCAGCAGCTCGCGCTCGCAGACCGCAACGACGGAGCGTTGCTGGTCGGCGGTCAGCGGTGAGCGCGGCAGACTCACCGCGAAGATCTGATTCGGGCGAATCGCCGGGTCGCGGCCATATGGGCCATCCAGCACGTCGAGCAGACAACCCGCCTCCGGATTCCAGAATTTCACGAACGAGGCGCGCGTCTGCTCGGCGAGCGCGCGATATTCCGCGCCGTCGCGGTCGACGCGCTCCAGTAATTCCGCCGCGCCGAGCAGGCCGCTGTACCAGAGCGCACTCAATTCGACGGCCTTGCCGATGCGCGGCGTGATGACGCGCCCGTGCACCTTGGCGTCCATCCAGGTGAGATTGACGCCCTCTTCGCCGGCGCTCAGCAAGCCATCGGCGTCTACGCGGATGTTGTGGCGCGTGCCGCGGCGATGCCAAGCGATGATCTCCTCGACCGCCGGCAGTAGGACGCGCAACGTGTCGAGGTCGCCGGTGTGGCGCACGTACTGCTCGATCGCCCAGAGATACCAGAGCGTCGCGTCACCGGTGTGATACTCGATCTCGCCGCCCTCATCGGGAAAGCGGTTGGGGATCATGCCGCGATCGACGTATTGCACCCACGTCCGGAGAATTTGCCGGGCCAACTCGGGCCGGCCGGTCATCAGCGTCAGCCCCGGCAGCGAGATCATCGTGTCGCGGCCCCAGTCGGAAAACCAGGGAAAACCCGCGATGATCGTATGCCCGTCGGGTTCGCTGGGCGTCGGTCGGGCCGCAATGAATTGATCGGCGGCGAGTACAAGCTGCGCGATCGGCAGGTCGTTGAGCGCACTCGCGCCGCCCGCAACGAGCGCATCCATCGGAAGGCAATCGTCAATCTCTGCCGAATCCGCAACGGCGGCTCGTCCATTTCGCGGCGGGTTCGAGCGCGCCGCATGATCCCCGCTGTGCCCCGCCGAAGCAGGCTCCGGCTCGGGCTGGCGAAATCGCTCCGCCGCCCGGAGCAGCCCGCGCGCGTGCGCTTCGCGGCGCGACAGTGCGCCCTCGAATGCAACGTGCGGCTCGTCGGCGGCGGTCGTCAGCAGCAACTCAACCGCCCGACCCGGCAGCAGCTCCACGCGCAGATCAGCCGCGTGGAAGTTGTTGTCGAGAAAGTCATAGCCGCGCTCCTGTTCGATCTCCAGATGAAAATCGCGATGCCACGTGCCGGCGACCAGTGCTGCGAACCGACGCGCCGCCGCAGGATTTATCGCCACGACCAACCGCGCCGGCGCTGTGCCCGCCGCCATCTCGATGCGCCCGGCGCCCATCACCGTCTGAAACGCGATGCTCTCCGCCGGCGTATTGGCGTGGTGGTCGCGATAGTTGACCAGCAGGCGCAGGTCAAGCTCGCACGGGGCCGCGTCGGGGGCCAGCTCGTAGTGCACAAAGGTCGCATTGCGGCCCGGCTCCATCCAGATGCGCTTCTGCAAGCGACATCCGCCGAACTCGAAGCGCCACGTTGGTATGCCCAACCGCACGTCGAACCGGCGTAGATAGAGGCTGGCGTCGTTCTCGACCGCGCCGCCCTTCCAGACGTTGGCATAGAGCTTGAACGCGCGGCCCGCGACGCGCGCGGTCTCGTCCAGCTTCGTCGCGAGCAGTGTGCGACCCAGCGGCGGCTGCAGCGCGGCGATCAACAGGCCGTGATACTTGCGCGTCAGAGCGCCGCAGAGTGTGCCCGTGGCATAGCCGCCGAGACCGTTGGTCACGTGCCATTCGCGCTCGACGGCGGCGCGGAAGTCACGACAGTATGAGCGCGGAATGTGGATGTTGGGAATCAGGTCGGGCACGGGGTCAGGCCTTTCGCGGCGGCGCCGCCGAACCGGGCGACAGATGGCGCATTTGACGGTAACGACGGATCAGCGCGTTGGTCGAACTGTCATGGTTCAGGGCGGCTTCATCGAGTTGTGCGTTTTCCAGCTCGGGCGCGATACGGCCCGCCAGCGCCTTGCCCAGCTCGACGCCCCACTGATCAAATGCGTTAATGTCCCAGATCACACTTTGCACGTAGACATTGTGCTCATAGAGCGCGACAAGCGCCCCAAGCACCCCAGGCGTCAGCCGCTCGGCCATGATCATATTCGACGGCCGGTTGCCCTCAAAGACGCGATGCGCCGTCAGCGCCGGCGGCGCACCTTCGGCGCGAATCTCGTCGGCGGTCTTGCCAAAGGCCAGCGCCTCGGCCTGTGCCAGGCAATTGGCCAGCAGCAGGTCGTGATGCCGCCCGCGCGGGTTGAGCGACGCGCCAAACGCGATGAAATCACAGGGAATGACCTGCGTCCCCTGATGCAGCAGTTGATAAAACGAATGCTGTCCGTTGGTGCCCGTCTCGCCCCAATAGATCGGCCCGGTCGCGTAGTCAACCGCCCGGCCGGCATGCGTCACGCGCTTGCCGGCGCTTTCCATCGTGAGCTGCTGGAGATAGGCGGGGAAGCGCTTGAGGTATTGATCGTAGGGCAGCACCGCGATGGCGCGCACGTCGAGAAAGTTCACCTGCCAGGCTGTCAGGAGCGCCATCAACACGGGCAGGTTGCGCTCCGGCGACGCCGTGCGGAAATGCTCATCCATAGCGTGAAAGCCAGCGAGCAGTTCACGAAATCGCTCCGGCCCCAGCGCCAGCATCGTTGAAAGACCGATCGCCGAATCCATCGAGTAGCGCCCGCCGACCCAATCCCAGAATTCGAACATGTTGGCCGGATCGATCCCGAACTCGGCGACCCGAGCCGCGTTGGTGGAGACCGCGACAAAGTGCCGCGCGATCGCGGCGCGATCTCCGCCCAGGCCCGCCAGCAGCCAGTCGCGGGCGCTTTGCGCATTGGTCATCGTCTCCTGCGTTGTGAACGTTTTGGAAGAAACGATGAAAAGCGTCTCGGCCGGGTCGAGGTCGTACGTGGCCTCGGCCAGGTCGGTTCCGTCGACGTTGGAGACGAAGCGGAAGCGCAGGTCGCGCGTGGCGTAGTGCCGCAGCGCCTCGTACGCCATGACCGGGCCGAGATCGGACCCGCCGATGCCGATGTTGACGACCGCGCGAATCGGCCGGCCGGTGTGGCCGCGCCACGCCCCGCTGCGAACGCGGTCACAGAACGCCGCCATGCGCTCGAGCACGGCGTGGACGCGCGGCACGACATTTTCACCTCCGACGCGGATGTCGGCGCCGCGCGGCGCGCGCAGCGCGACGTGCAGGGCGGCGCGCCCTTCGGTCGTGTTGATCGACTCGCCGGCGAACATCGCGTCGATGCGGGCGCGCAGGCCGCGCTCGGCCGCGAGCGCGGTCAGAAGTCGCAGAGTTTGGTCGTTGATGAGATTCTTGGAATAGTCGAGATAAAGCCCGGCGGCCTCGACGGCATAGCGTGCGCCGCGAGCGGCGTCGGCGGCGAAGAGCGCGCGAAGAGTCTGCGGTCGCATTTCCAGCGCATGAGCGCGCAGCGCCGCCCAGGCGGGCGACTCGGTCAGGGGTGTAGTGATCGATGTCATGCACGGCTCCACGGTTGAGTAAGGCGCGTTCTGCTCATTGTGGATAAGCATATACTCGCGCGCCCCGCGCGCCCTCAAGCAGAGCCGCGCCCTCAAGCAGAACCGCGACCGTAAGCAGAACCGCGACCGCAAGCAGAACCGCGACCGTAAGGGAGCGATTCGGCGGCTGCAGCAGCTTGGGAATCGCAACGAAGCGACGCAGCGACGAAGCGACGCAGGGAAATGCAAGAATACACGCCGAAACTGCAGCGGTCGCGTTAGACGCGATTCGGCGGCTGCAGCAGCTTGGGAATCGCGACGCAGCGGCGCAGCGTCAGAACGACGCAGGGAAAGACGAGAAATCCCGCGGCGCCGGCCTCAGCGCGCGCGGAAGATGCGCTGCTTGGTTCCGTGCGTGCCGACCGGCACCTCGAGTTGACGCAGGCAGCGCGGACAACAACCGCGATAGACGCGCTCATCGGGACGGCGGTAGATCCGCGCGTAAACCCCACAACACTCAAACAATACACCAATATAGCGCCGGGCCGGCACATCCGACGACGACGGCGGCGTATCATAGGCATCAAATCGCATGAGCTGTGATCGCCTGAGAAATGGGTGTACCTAGCGACGGGGGCAGCGGCGGCGCAAGGCGCATGCGCTCACACCAGCCGGTTACTTTCTCGGCGAAAAGCGCAACCGGCCAGTCGCGCACGATGTGGCGGGGAATCTGAAAGCGATCAATCCCATCCGTTCGGACCGGTCCTTCAAAATTGGCGAACGCCGCCTCGCAACCTGCCCGTCGCAGCAACTCACAGGCGCGCTGGTCGAAATCACGCCGGCCGCCAAACGGATACGAAGCCGTCGTGATCGGGCGGTTCAGCGCGCCGGTCAGATCGCGAAGGCCGCCGATCAGTTCGTCGTGCATCTCATCGTCGCCCAGCGTGGCCAGCACCGGATGCGTGCGCGTATGGCCGCCGATCGCGCCGCCGGCCCGCAACCAGGCATGCAGCTCCGCCCAAGTCGCGGGCCGCGCATCATCATCCGCCGTCAGCGCCACCCGCGCCCGCCGCGCCAGTCTTTCCAGCAGTGCAGCGCGCCGCGCGTGAGGTAGCGTGCGCAGCCTCACGTGCCATGCGGCATAGCAATCCGCGATCTCAGCGTCCCCTGTCGCGGCCGCCGCGGACGCATCACGCAGCCGCTGCCGCACATGCGACTCCAGGGCATCCCACCAATAGGGCTGGTCTGATCCCACCAAAGCGCTGACCACAAAGAGCAGCGCCGCGCAGCCGTGCGCTTGCAATATCGGCAGCGCGTGGTGCACATTGTCGGCATAGCCGTCGTCAAACGTCAGCAGTACGCGCGGACGGGCGTCGGCATCCACCGGCGCGCGGTTCGCACCGGCAGCGGCTTGATCCTCGAGCGCGGCAAGCCACGCCGCCGGGCTGAGCACGACAGCATGTTCGCGCAGCCAGTCAAGCTGTGCGGCGAAATGGTCTGTCTGCACGCAAAGCTGATTCAGATCTTCGCGCACTTGCGGCAGAACGCGGTGATAGAGCAGCGCGAGCAACGGCCCGGGCGCTGCCGCGGCCACGTGAGGACCAGTCTCGGATTGATGCCCGCGTGCGTACGTAGGTCACCTGGGAAATACAAAACCGCTACCGCTTACGACGAAAGCGAAGCGCTTGTGCGACGTGGCAACAGGCCGAATGCGCTCTGAACCACACTCACCAAGTGCATATGAAATCGGCAGAATGGCCGTTCCGGCCCGACGCACTCCGGTCGCAACGGCCCCGACGCCGATAGAGCCAGAGTGACGTGCCAATGCTGCGCGGTGCAGAGGACGCGACCGGGCGCAGCATCGCCGGCTTGGCAACCCAGGCGGAGCCTGCGTGGAGATTCTGCTGATTGGCCTTGGGCGGATGGGCCTGCGACATTTGCGCGGGCTGAGCGCACTGCGCGGCACGATCCGGGCGGTAGATCCGCGTCCCGCGGCCGCAGACGATGCCACCCGCGTCGCCGCCGAAGAGCGCCTCGCCGCGAAGCTGTGCATATACAAGTCGCTGGAGGCGGCGCTCGACGGCGGAGCAAGGCCCTCAGCAGCCATCCTGACCGCAACCGCCGGCGGCCGGGCCGAGCAATTTGATGCCATCACGCGCGCCGGTGTGCGTCACGCCCTGCTCGAAAAGCCGCTGGCGCAGTCGCGCGCCGCGGTTCGCCGCATCGCCGCGCTGGCGCAGGAGCGCAGCATTCACGCGCGTTGCAATCTTTATCGCCGTTCACTCAGCGCCTATCACACCTGGCGAGGTGGCGACGGGCCGCTGACGATCAGCATCAGCGGCGGAGCGTTTGGTCTTGGGTGCAACGGAATTCACTGGATCGACTTCGCGCTGCACCTGACGGGCGCCGAGACGGGCCGACTGCTGTGGGGTGAGGTCGACGCGACGCCGATCGCCAGCGGGCGCGGGGCGGAGTTTCGCGACTTCGGCGGGCGCGGCGTTTTTGCGCTCGGCGCGCGCGGCGATCGGTTGCTTTTAGCTTGCGACGCAGCCAGCTCGGCCCCGGCGGTGTGCATTCTCACGCGCGGACATCGGCAATGGATCATCGATCAGGAGCCGAACGAGATCACGACCCACGAGCGCAGCGCCGACTCGGCCCTGCCCAATTACCGCTATGGCGCGCAATACCGTTTTGAACGCCGGCACGGCCTGGAGCAGGTCGATTTCGCGGCGTTGACGCGCGCGTGGCTCCGCTCGGTGTGCGACGAAGGTCCTTGCCCGCAGCCGCTGCTGAGCGCAGCGCTGACCGCGCATGAATTGCTCTTTGACCTGCTGGAAACCAGCGGAATGACCGAGTTTCCCATTACGTGATCATGCGACCGGGCCGGAGGTTTCGTCAGGATGCAGACCGCTCGCGATATCTGGGTGCTTGGCGCCGGCGACATGGCACAGGCCCACCTGCACGCACTCGCCGCACTCGGCACGCCGTGCGAAAGCGTACTTCTGATCGGTCGCAGCCCTGAACGCGTGCGTGCGCTCGCGGCTAGCTTCGGCGTCCGCGGCCTTGATGGCGGCGTCAAAGCGCTTGCGGGTCTGCCGGCGCCGCGGGCCGCGATCGTGGCCGTGACGGTCGATGCGCTCGCCGATGTCACGCGCGCCGTGATCCGCGCCGGCGCGCGGACGGTGCTCGTCGAGAAGCCGGCCGTGCTCTCCAGCGCGGCGCTCCGAGAACTCGCGGATTTCGCCGCGCGTCACGAGACGCGACTCTTCATCGGTTTCAACCGACGCTTCTACCCCTCGATCGACGCGGCTCGGCGGATTATCAGCGCGGATGGCGGCGTGCTGTCGGGCACATTCGATTTCACCGAGATCGAAAGCCGCGTTCACGCCGGCCCCGTACACACCCCCGCCACGCTCGCCCGCTGGGGGCTGGTCAACTCCTTGCACGTAATCGACACCTTTGCCGAACTTGTCGGCGGGTTGGCCTCTCTGCGCCCGCTCCGCACCGGCGCGCTGCCCTGGCACCCCAGCGGCGCGACCTTCGCCGGCTGCGGCGTTACGCGCGGCGGCGCGCTCTTCAGCTACCACGCAGCCTGGAGCGGCGCAGGACGCTGGCGCATCGAGTTGACGACGCCGAAGAACCGCCTCGTGCTCTGCCCGCTCGAGTCGCTTTGCGTGCAGGCCAAGGACAGCTTTGACCTTGCGCCGGTCTCGCTGACACCGGCGCCGCTCGATGCCAAGCCCGGGATCGCCGAAGAACTGGCGGCGCTTCTCGCCGCGGCTGATCGCGGCGTGCTCGACCCGCGCCTCTGTCCGGCTGGAAACGCGATTGATCTCTATCGCTGGGCTGAACACATGCTGGGCTATGACGTCGCCGCGCCACCACGCTCGATGTCACCCAGGCCGGAGCCGGCATGCACAGCATGACGGCTGTCATCTACGCGCTTGTTATCGGCGGGCTGGCGTTGCTGCTGGTCGCAATCGAGATCGGCTTTCGCCGCCGGCACCGGCGGCGCGTGGGGCGCGATTACTTCGTATCGCTCAGATTTCCCTGGCATGAGCAATATGTCATTGCGCACCCATATCTAAGCTTCGCCTACCGGCCCAACTGCACGATCCGGCGCAACCAGCGCTTGCCCTACGATCTGCACCCTTACCGCTATTGGTCATTTCGCACGCCGCTGCGGCTCAACAACATGGGGCACTTCGGGCCCGACTTCGAAACCGAGCGCCGGCCGGGCGTCTTGCGCGTCGCGTGCCTGGGCAACTCCTCGACCGCCAACAACGTGGCCGACGACGAGGCCGACTATTCCTATCCCGCGCTGCTGGAGGTTGAACTGAAGCGCGAAGGGCCGGCGGAAGTCTATAACTGCGGCATCGGCGGCTGGACCAGCGCGGAAATCCTGATCGATTTCGCGCTGAGCATCGTGCACACCCGGCCCGACTACGTGATTCTCTACCACGGCTACTGCGACCTTTTTGTGCTGCTGCAAGAGGGCTTCTCATGGGACTATTCGCACGGGCGGAAATCGCTCGGCACGGCGCTGCACCGGCTGCGCTGGGCGAATCGACTGCCGAAGTTCTCCGCGTGGCACTCGTATGAGTGGCTCAAGGACCGGCTCTTCTCTTCGGGCAATGTGCGCAACGAGGTTCTCCGCTGCATCCGCGTCGCACGGCCCGACTTCGCGCAGCCGCTGCGCACGCTCGCGCCCGAGGAGGCCAACATCCGGCACCTGCTCGCGCTCTGCGAGCATCACGGCATTCGCGTCATCATCGGCTCTTATGCGCACTACTGCTTCGATCCAGGTGACGTAGCTCTGCGGGGGTTTCACGCCGGCGTGCTCGCCGAAAATCAGATGCTGCAGCGCCTGGCCACCGAGCTGGACCTGCCCTTTGTCGACGTCATGAACGCCATTCCCCAGGATGCGGAGCACTTCCTCGACAACGTGCATTTCACCCCGCGCGGCATGCAGCGGCTGGCGGAACTGTTCGCGGCGGCGCTGCGCGCCGACCTGTCCCGACGCACCGACCTGAGCCGGCGCGCCGGCCGCGCTGCGGTCGTCCGCTCAACTCTTCCAACGGCCAACGACGGCGGCGGAAGGAGTATTTCGGCGGGAGCGGAAGATGCGCTGCGCACGCCGACCGCCCAACCGGCCGCATCGGGAAGCGCGCGATGACCGCGCGCTGGCTGGGCGTCGCCGAGACTGTCACGCAAGCCCAGGCGCTGGCCGCACACCGCGCGCCCGCGCCCATCGAGATCATCGCCGCCGCGCCCATCGTGGATGACTGGCAGGAACAAGCCGGCCGGCCACGGCTGAACCTCGAGCAATTCACGCCAGAGACGGATTTACTGCCGCTGGGGGATGCGAACAATGGCCGCGCTGAAGCGCTCTGCGCCCGGCTGGATGAACATCTGGCGCGCCACGCCGGGCACAGGCCGGAGCGGCGCTTCGTCTCGTTTCGGGCCTACTTTCATCCGCTGAAGGGTTTGCTCGATGGGTTGACCTATCGCGCCGTTCCGCTCATGGCCGCGCTGCGCGCGCTGCAACCGGTGGGCGTGCTCGCCTTTACACAAGATGAGTATGTCTATCGCGGGCTGGGGCTGCTCGACAAGCCGCCCGTTTCGCTGACCAGCCGGCTCGCGCCGCTGGTTGCTCAAGCGCAGGGCATCGCTATTCATTGGCTAAGGGCCAGCAACGGCTACGAGGCCGATCACATTGCCGTCGAGGCGCCGGCGCGCCGTAAACCAGCATCGCTCTGGCAGCGCTGGTTCGCGCCCTGGCGTGGCGCTCCAGCCGGCGCGCTGGCGGACCCGCGCGCGGGGCTGAAACCCGACACGCCGCTGCTCATTCACAATCTGTCGCCAAGCTTCGGCGAATCGATTGTGGGTGTCTGGCGCGCCGAAGCGCTCGGCGTCTGCAGGCCAATGCGCGAGGTCTTCGATAGCAGGCGCGCGCGGCGGGCGAAAGCGACCCTCATGCCCCTCGGCCAAGCGCTATGGCAGGAGCTGCGGCGCGATCCGGTCGTCGCGGCGTATTTCGCGCCCGGCGGCGTCACCGCGTGGCCATTGGCCGAGCCATTCCTGAAGAAGCTCGCGTGTGAGGGCATCCCCGATCTTCTCGCGTACGCCGCGACGGTTGACGCCGCACTGGCGCAGGCCGCGCCGGCAGTGCTCGCGTTCGGCGGCATGGAGGGGCGACATTACGTCGTCGCGCGCGTGGCCGGGGCGCGCGGCATTCCGGTGGTTTCGTGCCACTTTGGCGGGTTTCTGGGCTTCTCGCTGCTGCCGATGCATGAACGCTACGACCTGGCGGAGGCCGATTACTTCCTGGTGGGCGGGCCGGGCTGCGTGCGGACATTCGCCAATCCGTGCCCACAAGCGGCATGGAACCCGCGCACCAAGCGCGCCGTGCCCGTCGCGCTGGGTCTGCCCTGGGTTGAGGAACTGGTTGAGCGCTATCGCACGCCTCCGGCGCTGCCCGCTTCGCCGCCGTCGGCTGATCGGCCAGCGCCGGCGACGCTGCGGCTGATGTATGTGATGAGCGCCCTCGCCGGAGACAACCACTATCTCAACTATGTCTATCTGCCGGAGGTGGCCTATTGGCGTCTGCAGCGCCGACTGGTTGAGACGATCGCCGCGTTTTCCAACGTGCGGCTGATCCTGAAGCCGCCCCTGCGCGAGCGCTATCCACAACTGCACAGCCCGCTGCTCACGTGGGTGCGGGCGCAAGATCTGCCGCAGGTCGAGATCGTGCCGAATCGGCCGCTGACTGACTGTGCCGATCTGGCCGATGCGTTCATCGTCGACAGCCCCAGTTCACCGCTGATCGAGCTGGCCGCGACCGACAAGCCGCTGATCCTCTATATCGAGCGCTCGATCTATCGGCTGGCGCCCGCAGCGGAAGCGCTGCTGCGCCGACGCACGCATTTCGCCGACAGCGAAGCGATGCTGCTCGAGCGACTGCACGAGTTCTGCTCGACGCCGTCGGCGTGGGCGCGCGGCCCGGTGGATGACGCCTTCCTCCACGAATACTGCACCCGCTTGAACGATGGCGGTGCGACCCGCCGCGCCGCGCGATTCCTGCGTCAAGCGGCGTGGCAGTCTGCCGCACGCGCCACGCCCCTGCCGATGGAATCTCACGCATAGCCCACGGAATGAACGCGCTGCCTACACCGTGTCGCGCGGCGGCGCGTGAGTTTCCGTGATGACCCATGCCGCGCCCGTCGCCGCATGCCGTATGCATGCCGACCGGGCCACATTGCGAGAGCACCATGCACACGCCCACGCTCGAAGCCAGCCGGCGAACAATGCCGCATCTGTTTGATCTGCCTCACGATCATGGCGGGCCGCTGCCGGCCCGGGCCTTCCCCACGGCGCGGCCTGCGTTTGGCCCGACCTGTCCGCTCTGCGCGCAGCCGGCGGGGCGCGTCCTCGCGCACGAGCTGCGCTACGGCGAAGGCGCCGTCTGGCTATGCGAACCATGCGAGCTGGGCGTACTGGCCGAAGCGCCGCACGACCGCACCAGCAGCACCGAGTATTACGACGGCGCGTATCGCCGCCGACACGGCCCGCGGCTCGATCAGCCCGCCGGCCCTGCCGAGCTTTTTGACGCCTATGTCGATTTTCAGGAGGCGCGAATCGCGCGGCTGCGGCCCTACCTGAGCGGCGCGCGGCTGCTCGAAGTGGGTTGTGCCGCGGGCTATTTTCTGGCGAATGTGAAGCCTTTGGTGCAGGAGGCCGTCGGCGTCGATCTCGACTCGACCGCGGTGGCGTTTGCCGCCGAGAAAACCGGCTGCCGGGTGCTGTGCGGCCCGCTCGAAGACACGCCCCTGGAGCTAGGCTCTTTCGACGTGGTCTGTGCGTTTCAGACGCTCGAACACGTGGATGATCCGCTGGTGTTTCTGCGCAGCTTGGCGCGCTATGCCAAGCCCGATGGGCTGGTCTGCGTTGAAGTTCCCAATCTCTGCGACCCGCTGCTGACGCTTTATGACGTGCCGGCGTATCGGCGGTTTTACTTCCACGCGGCCCATCGCCACTACTTCTCCGCCGCATCGCTGCAGCGCGCCGCCCGTCAGGCCGGCTTGCGCGGCATCGTCCACCCCACGCAGGATTACAACTTCTTCAACCATCTGCATTGGCGCTTCCTGAATGGTCCGCAGGAATCATGCCGGCCGGGCCTTTCACCGGTGCAGTGGCCCATGCGCAACGACGCCCCCATCGACCTGCGGGTCGAGCTGACCGCCTGGGCACAGCGCGCCGATCGCGAATACAAGGCGATCCTGGCGCGGCATGGACACACCGAGAATCTCCTCTTCCTTGGCTCGCGCGTGGCCTGCGTCTCGTCGGCGGCGCCCGCGATAACCCGTTCGATCGGAGCGCCCCAATGACGCCCACGCTGAGAAAGCCCGGCCAGCCCGAGATACTTGCCGATCACGGCCCGGCGCCGCTCGCGCCACCCGCCGCACCAGCGCCCGCGGCGCCTTCTCCGAGCGGCTTCGTCCGCGCGCCGCAGGATGAAAACCACAGTCTGCCGCCCGTGCATAGCGGCGCAGGCTCGAACAGCTCTCAAGGGACCATGCTGCGCGGAACGCCCTCAACGACGCGCCCCGCCGCCCGCCGCGCGCCTGATTGGTTTCTCCATGATCTGCTGGCGAGCGAACCCGTGCCGATCCCGCGGCATTGCTTTGTGATCGCCGAAATCGGCATCAATCACAATGGCGATCTCGCGCTGGCGAAGCGCCTCATCGATCAGGCCCACGCACACGGCTGCGACGCGGTGAAATTTCAGAAGCGAACGATCGACATCGTCTATTCGCCCGCCCAACTCGACACGCCGCGCGAAAGCCCCTGGGGCACGACGACGCGGCAACAGAAAGAGGGTCTCGAATTCGGCGTCGCCGAGTACGACGAGATCGACGCTCATTGCCGCCGACTGGGCATCGACTGGTTCGCATCGGCATGGGACGTGCCCAGTCAGCACTTTCTGAGGCGGTACGACCTGCGCTACAACAAGATCGCCTCGGCCATGCTCAACCACCGCGAGCTGCTCGAAACCGTCGCCGAAGAGGGGCGGGTCACGTTCGTCTCGACCGGCATGAGCACGTGGGCCGAAATCGATGCCGCCGTCGCCGTCTTCCGCCGCTATGACTGTCCGATCGTCTTGATGCACACCGTCTCTGAATATCCGGCGGAAGAAGCGGTGCTGAACCTGGGCCTGATGCACGAACTTCGGCGGCGCTATGGAGCGCCCGTCGGCTACAGCGGGCACGAGGTCACGGTGGCGCCGTCGGTGCTGGCGGCGTCGTTGGGCGCGTTCGCGATCGAGCGGCACATCACGCTGGATCGCGCGATGTACGGCTCGGACCAGGCCGCTTCGCTGGAGCGCCGCGGGCTGGAGCAAATGGTCGGCTACATTCGTACGTTGCCGGTGATCTATGGCGACGGGCAGAAGCGCATCACGGATGGCGAAAGCAAAATCGCCGGCAAGCTGCGCTACTACGTCGGCCCGCTGCACGGCGCCACGGTGAAGAGCTGACCGCGGCAGCCGGCCGAGCCGTGAGCGAGCGATCCGAGCGCCGGCATACCGAACCGCAACCGTGAGGGAGCGATTTGGAGCGCCGGCATACCGAACCGCGACCGTGAGCGAGCGATTTGGAGCGCCGGCAACGCCTGACCCGCTGATCGGGTCGCGATGGCGCTCCCACGGGCACGGCCCAACCTGGGGCTGCCGAGAGCAGCCTCAACTCACGCGCGATGAGCCGTCAACGCATACGACACCAACCAAGACCGCATCGAGAGCCGAATCACCCATGAAGACCTATTGCTTCGACATCGACGGAACCATCTGCACCAACACGAATGGCCGCTATGACGAGGCCGAGCCGTTCGCCGACGTGATCGCCGCAATCAATGCCCTATATGCCCAGGGCCACGAGATCATCTTCTTCACGGCGCGCGGCTCCAAGACCGGCATCGACTGGCGCCAAAAGACCGAGGCGCAACTGCGCGGCTGGGGGTTGCGCTTTCACCAGCTCGTCTTTGGCAAGCCGCACGCCGACGTCTACATCGATGACCGCGCCATCCATGCGGAGGACTTCCGCCGACATGGCTGTCTCGAACTGGTCGAAACCTGGACCTGAAGCCATCGCCGCACCAACCCGCACGGAGCCTGCATGCCCCGCACCGCCCCCGACATCATCGCGCTGATCCCCGCACGCGGCGGATCCAAAGGCGTGCCGCGCAAGAATCTCCTGCCGATCGACGGGCTGCCGTTGTTGGCTTATAGCGTGCTGGCGGCGCGGCAGACGCGCGGCATCGAGCGCGTGATCGTCTCGACCGACGATCCCGAAATCGGCGCCTGCGCGTTGAAGTTTGGCGCCGAGACGCCCTTTCTGCGGCCGCGCGAACTGGCCCGCGATCACTCGACCACGTTGGAGGTCGTCCGCCACTTTGTCGGCTGGCTCGAAACCGAATACGCGACACTGCCGCGGCAGATCGTGCTGCTATTACCGACCACGCCGCTGCGCGACCCCCAGCAGTTGTCCGCCGCCATCGCCGCCTTTGACTCCGACGCCGAGGCCAGCGGACTGCGCTCCCTGCATGAACTGCCCGAGCCGCCGCAGAAAATGATGCGGATCGAGAACAATCGGCTGACCGGGTTCTTTCCGGACGATCCGCGGCCGGAGTACTACAACTTGCCGCGACAGTGCTTTCCGCCGGCGTATCACCCCAATGGCTATATTGAGATCGCCCGGCCGGAGGCGCTATTGCAGACTCAGACGCTCTATGGCCCGGTCGTGCGCCCGTTCGTGACGGAGCGTGTCGTCGAGATCGACACGCTCGAAGATGTCGCGCTCGTGAACTTCCAGATCTCTCGGCATGGCAACCCGCTTTGTGCGCCGAGCGCCGTTGCGCCCGCGTTCGCCGGGCATGGGCCGGCATGACCCGCGCGACCTCCCACGCCTATCAGCGAAAACCGATTCGACCCAGCTCGGCCCGCGCGAGCGCGGCGGGAATGGCATCGGCGACTTCGCGGGCCAGATAACCACGCGGACCCATTCGTTCGGCGACAAAATCCGCCGCCAGCCCGTGCGACCAAACCCCCAGACACGCCGCATTGAACGCGGGCAACCCCTGAGCGCAAAGCGCCGCAATCAGGCCGGTCAAGACATCGCCCATGCCGCCGGTGGCCATGCCGGCATTGCCGGTCAGGTTGATGAACAGGCGCGCCCCATCGGCGACAACGGTGCGATGACCCTTCAAGACCACGATCGCGCCGGTCATCGCGGCCAATTCATGCGCCGCGGCGGCGCGCGGTTCATCCTCATCGCCGAAGGACTCACCCAGCCCGACCGCCGTGCGCAGCCGCCGCATCTCCCCAGGGTGCGGCGTGAGAATCGTCGCCGCGCCGGCAGCGCGGCTCGCATCATTCCAGGGTTTCCGGCGGCGCGGGTCGGAGATGCGATTGAGCGCATCCGCATCCAAAATCAGCGGGCCTGCAAAGGTCGTAAAGGCCGTCGGAAGCAAGCCATGCTGGCTATCCACACTGCTTGCATCGCTCGGCATGCCCAGCCCCGGCCCCACGGCAAGCGCATTCGCCCAGCGCAGCACTTCGCCAATCCAGCCAAAAGCGACGGCATCGTCAACGTGACCAGCTTCCGTATCCGCGACGGGCAGCGCCATCAGGCTCGGCTCGCTGACCGCGACCAGCGGCTGAATCACACGCGGCACGCACACGCGCACCAGGCCGGCCCCGCCGCGCAGCGCACCCAGCCCGCACAATACCGCGGCCCCACTCATGCCCTCGCAGCCGGCGATGATCGCGACGTGCCCGGCCTGGCCTTTGTGCAAAGTCGGCGGCCGCGGCGGCAAGAGCGGCGGATCGTGAGTCACGGGGGGCAGCTTCATGGTCCGCCGCGCGCCTCCGATTGAGCCGAGCCAGGCGCATCGGCGCGAGTGGGCATGCCGTGGAGTATTCGCGCCGCCAGGGCCGCGGCCCCAAAACCGTTGTCGATATTCATCACGGCGACGCCCGCGGCACAGCTATTCAGCATCGCCAGCAGCGCCGCCAGTCCGTGAAAGCTCGCGCCGTACCCAACGCTGGTCGGCACGGCGATCACCGGTGCGCGCACCAGCCCCGCGACGACGCTGGGCAAGGCCCCCTCCATCCCCGCGACGACGATCAAGACCCGCGCCGCGCGCAGCTCCTCAATAACCGCCAGCAGTCGATGCAGCCCGGCCACGCCGACATCCGTGATCTGCCGAACGGTCAGCGCCATGGCCTCAGCGGAGACCACAGCTTCTTCGGCGACGGGCAGGTCGGACGTGCCCGCCGAGATGACCGCGACCGGACCGGCGTGCGGCGCTTCGCGCGCAGCGCGATACGTCAGCGCCGCCGCAAGCGGATGGTGCGTCACCTGCGGAAAGCGCGCGAGGACGGCGGCGGCGGCCTCGGCCGAGACGCGCGTCGCGAGCACATCGCCACCGGCCATCAGCAACCGTCCGAAGATGTCCGCAACCTGCCCGGGCGTCTTTCCCTGCCCAAAAATCACTTCGGGAAAACCGCAGCGCGCCGCCCGATGATGATCGACGCGGGCAAAGCCCAGGTTTTCAAACGGCAACAGCGCGAGCCGCTCCACCGCGTCGGCCGGTGTCAGCCGCCGCTCGGCCACGTCGCGCAAAAGAGACTCAATCCGCTGGCGATCCATGCGCAGCAGTGTACCAAACCAGCGCCCTGCTTTAACCGAACCGCGCCCGCAAACCGAACCGCGCCCGCAAACCGAACCGCGCCGGCATACCGAACCGCGCCCGTCTGGAAGCGATTCGACTCTGCAGATGCCTGAAAAAGCGACGAAGCGACGGAGCGACGAAGGGAAATACGAATCCTCCCAGCATTTCGAACCGCGCCACCAATCCGAACCGCGCCCGTCAGAGGCTGTCGAAATACTTGTCAAAATCAATCTCGACAGCCCGCCGATCGCCTGGCGTCGCATCGAAACCCCAGGCCTGATGCTGCGTCAAGCATTCGACGCCACGTCGCAGAGTATTTCGACAGCCTCGTCAGGAAGCGATTCGATTCCGCTCACGCCCGATGCCATCCATGCCCGTACACGTCAAGCAAAACCGCGCACTCGCCGCCCGCCATCCAGCGCCGGGTCGCACTACTTCGCGCCGACCGCAGCCGCCGCCGGCCGGGCCAGTTCTGCCGCAGCTCGGGCCGCGGCCTCGACGTCGTCAAAATGCAGCTTATCACCGCCGATGATCTGATAGTCCTCATGCCCCTTGCCGGCAATCAGGACGATGTCGCCCGCGGTCGCGGCGGCCAGCGCGAGCTTAATCGCGGCGGCGCGGTCAGGCTCGACCAGCACGCGCCGGCGCATGGCCGGCTCGAAGCCCGTCATGATTTCTGCCATGATCGCCTGCGGCTCTTCGCTGCGCGGATTGTCGCTCGTGACGATGACGGCGTGCGACAGCTCGCCCGCGACGCGCGCCATGCGCGGGCGCTTGCTGCGGTCGCGGTCTCCGCCACAGCCAAAGACGCAGATCAGCCGTCGCGCGGTCAAGGGTCGCAAGACACTGAGGACGTTCCGCAGCGCGTCGTCGGTATGGGCGTAATCAACGAATACGTCGATGCCGAGCGAGTTCACGACGCGCTGCAACCGCCCCGGCACGTTGCGCAGCCCCGACAAGCCCGCGACGATGGCGTCGAACGGCGCGCCCAACGCATGCGCCAGCCCCGCCGCAGTCAGCGCGTTATAGACGTTATGCGGCCCGACCAGCGCGTTCTCGAGTTGGGCCTCCTCCGTGCCGATCCGCAGCCGATAGAGCGTGCCTTCGACCGTGGTACGGCTGATGGTCGCCGTCAGATCGGCCCCCGGGCGCAACGAAAAAGTGAGCCGCCGCGCCCGGCAATCGCGTGCCATGCGCGCGGCGTGTGCGTCATCGCGATTGAAGATCGCGACAGCGTCTGGCGCAAGCCCCTCAAACAGTCGCGCCTTGGCGGCGGCATAGTTCTCCATCGTCTGGTGATAATCGAGATGATCGCCGGTCAGATTGGTGAACGCGGCCGCATCGAAGCGCAGGCCATCGGTGCGCTTCTGATCGAGCGCATGGCTCGACACCTCCATCACCGCGGCGTGCGCACCATGGTCGGCGCACTCCCGCAAATACCCGCACAACTCCAGCGGTCCCGGCGTGGTCATCGCCGCCGCCACGGTCCGCCCGCAGAGGTCATATTGCACGGTTCCCAGGAGCCCCGTCTTCCAGCCCGCCGCGCGCAGGATGGCGGCCGTCATGAAGGCGCTGGTGCTCTTACCGTTGGTGCCGGTGACGCCGGCGAGTCGCAGCCGCAGAGCGCCCGCCGCCGCCGCCGCGCTGCCCGCCGGGGTGGAAGCGAGCGCGGCCTGAGAGGCGGAATCCAGTCCATGCCACCGCGCCGCCACGAGCGCGATCGCCTGGCGTGCGTCGGCAACAGGGAGAAACACCGCCGGTCCTAGCGCGTCCGTCGGCGGCGGCGTCTCGGCGACAATGATCGCGGCGCCGCGCGCGACGGCATCGGCGATGAAACCCGCCCCGTCAGCCTTCACCCCGCGCAACGCGACAAACAACCCTCCCGGCAGCACCCGCCGAGAATCATCGTGGATGCTCGTGGGCGTGAGCGCGCCAGTTCGTGCCAGCGCTTCATCGGTGGTTAGCCCTGCCAGCAGTCGCGCGACTGTCTGCATCCGCTCATCCTCCATGAGTGTTCACATATCTCGCGTTGCGACTGTTTAGCAGAGCCACGACCGTAAGGGAGTGGTCAGGTTTTGCCTGCGGCTCCGCTTCCTTACGGGCGCTGCGCTGACGCTGACAACAGCCTCAGGCTCAATCACGCTAATCATCCGCCGCCGCCTCGCTGCCGCGGCCGCGCAGGCGCGTGCGCGGCTGCTCGTCGGGTTTCAGCTCGGCCGGCACCTGCATATAGGCGAGCGTGTCCGCGAGAATGTCTTTCACAACGGGGGCCGACACTACGCCGCCGTAATATCCGCCGGCCTTCGGCCAACTGATCGACACCAGCACGACGACGCGCGGGCGATCGCTCGGCGCGCCGCCGACAAACGACCCGATATAGCGATTCGCCGCGTAGCCGCTGCCGCGCTTGCCGGCCATCTGGGCGGTGCCGGTCTTGCCGAAGACCTGATAATCGGGCAGCTTCGCCGACTTGCCCGTGCCCGCGATCACCGCTTCGGCCAGCGCCTCCAGCCGGAAGCGCTCGGTCACCTCGGGCGAAAGCACGCGCCGGATCGGCACAGGCCGCGAGTGATCCTCGACCATCTCGCCGCTGGCGCTCAGCACGCCGCGCACGATGCGCGGGCGATAGAGAATGCCGCCGTTGCAGAACACACTGAACGCGGCACAAATCTGCACGGGCGTGACGGCGATTTCCTGGCCGATCGGGATCGACTGCGTCGAGAACGGACCCCACGAGGCATAGTCATTCACGAGGCCGTGATGCTCGCCGGGCAGCCCCACGCCGGTCAGATCGCCGAACCCGAAGAGCCGCACATATCGATAGAGCCGTTCGTTGCGGACGCGCTCACCGAGCATGGCCATGCCGATGTTGCTCGATTTGCTGATGACCTCCGCCATCAACAGCGAGCCATACGCGTGCGTATCGTGAATGACGCGGCTGCCGAAGCTGTGCACCGGGCCGTTGATCGCAAAGGTCTCATCCAGCCGAACGAGCTTCTCCTCCAGCGCCAGCGAGGCGATGAAGGGCTTGAAGATGCTGCCCGGCTCATAGGCGTAGGCGATCGCGCGGTTCTGGACCTGCTCGAGCGCGCTCGAAATCCGCTCCGGCGGCGTGCCCGGCGGAATCGGGTTGTTCGGGTCGAAATCCGGAATCGACGACATCGCCATGATCTCGCCCGACTGCGGATCCATCACGATCGCCGCGCCCCAATCGGCCTGATGCCGCTCGACCGCCGCGCGCAGATGCTTCTCCGTGATGGTCTGCACATACGAATCGAGCGTAAGCACGACGGCGTGCCCATCGTGCGGCGGCGTAAACTGATCGTCGCGCGAGCGCACCCGCCGGCGGCGAACGTCCACGGTCGAGGTGCGCCGGCCGGGCGTGCCGCGCAATAGGTCGTCATACATCTGCTCGACGCCGGCCAGCCCCTGATCGTCCCCGCTGACGAAGCCGATCACCTGCGACGCCAGCCGGCCGTGCAGATAGACGCGCTTCGGCTCGGGCATGACGCCAAAGGCCGACAGCCGCCGAGCCTTGCGAATGTTGTTGAAGGCTTCGATTTCGGCGTCGCTGACGTTGCGGCGCAGCCATACGAATTGGTCTTCGCCGCGTTTCTGCAGGATGTCGCGCAGCTCGCGCGGACTGAGGCTCAGCACCGGTGCGACGCTGTGCACGGCGAATTCGACGTCCTCCACCCGCGATGGATCGACAAAGACCGAGCGTGTGCGCGTGCTCTCAGCCAGGACGCGCCCGCGTGTGTCGATAATCGAGCCGCGCTGAGCGGGGATCGTCGTCGTCGCGCGTTGCTGGCGCTCGGCCTGACGGCGCAGCTCTGGACCTTGCGTTTGTTCGAGATAGGCCAATCGGGTGGCCCCGCCCACGAGCAACGCCGAAACTGCTAGAAACAAAACCGCGCTGGAACGCATGGCATGATCCAACTTTGGGTTGCGCCCAGCGCAACCGACTCCGGAAACATCGGTTCAAGCGCTGCCGGCGCTGCCCGGCGCGCTTGCTCGGCTAACCCTGCCGCTCAATTCGCTTCGGTCGTACCGGTCGCGTGGTCGGCGCACTGATCTTGGGGCGCAGCTCTCGGGCGCGCTCGCGGATCAGCGCCGGGTTGCGCAGCCGCTGCAGCTCCAATTGCTCCTCACGCATCTGCTGCACGATCACCTCAGCCTTCTGATCGAGCTGCGAGATGCGATAGTGCAGCCCCGTGACCTCAGCCCGCAAAATCACCACGGTCAGCATCACGGCCAGCGCCGCGCTAAGCACGAAAATCATGCGGGGCAATGTCATCGTCGTGCATGATACCGGGCCAATTGTGACCCAAAAGCCCGACGCGCCGTCCTCCATGCCGCACGGCGCAGCTGTCCGGCGCGGCCATGCGTGCGGAACGGCTAGCGCTGTGCCAGCCGCCCCGGCGGCAGCTTGATCCGCGTGCCGGGCACGATGCGATCGGCGCTCAAGCCGCGATTGTGACGCAGAATTTCGCGCCAGCGGTTGCCGTCATTCAAGTAGCGCGCCGCGATGTTCGCGAGTGAATCCTTCGGCTGCACCGTGTACCAATCCCGCGCAGGGCGCGGCTCGGCCGGCTTGCTCGCCACGGCCCGCTCCGGCTCGCGCGCGGGTCGCGCGGCCGGTTCGCGCGCATCGCCGTTAAGTTTCGCGCCGGGGGCCCGCGCCACCTCTCTGCGAATAGCCGGTTCATGCTGCGAGCGTTGGGTCGCCTTCGCCGGAATCACCAGCGCTTCACCGGCGATCAAGCGCCCGTCGCGCTTCCGGACCGTGGGGTTCGCCGCCAACAGCGCCGCCAGATAGGCCTCCACGTCGCTGCCGCCGAAGCGCTGGGAAATGCGCCGCAACGTATCGCCACGCTGCACGACATAGCGTTGGGCAGACACCGGTTCGGGTTCCGCGGCTGCGGTCGTGGCGGCTTGGGCCGGATCGCGATCCGGCGTCAACGCGGCCTCGGTCGACAACACCAGCGTGCCGCGCAGCGGAACCACCGGCCGGGCCGCGCCGCCGACCGCGCTGACGGATTCGACGGCCGCGAGTGTGAAATGGGAATTCGTGGCTTCAGTGGTTCGCTCCGCCTCGATCTGCACAGACGCCGTCGCCGACCCGGCCGAAGCCGTCAGCGCGTGAGTCGCCACGGTCGCCAGCGGCGGCAAGGGCACATGTGCCGGCGGCAAAGTTGAGCCGGCGACGGTAATCGTCGCGGTGCGCCGCCGGTTGGCTTCAGCCTCAAGCTCGAACGTGCTGCGCTGGGCGAATTGCCGCTCCCATACTTCCGGAGTTTCGGCGCTCTCTCCCACGGGCAGCGCCGGCGTCAAGCGCGGGGCCGGCGTACGCGCCGCAAAGCGCAGCCGTGAAGCGCGCTCCTCGCGCTGCAGGTCATAGGCATTGACGAGCCAACCCATCCCACTGATAAACGCCAGCGAAGAAAAGAACGCGGCTTTCAAGCTGAGCGACACATTCGCCTCCATGCTCTCGCAACAGGTCCGGCGCGGGGAGCGCGGCGCGGACCTCACGGGGCCTCATGCCCGACATCTCGAACAAATCTCGCCGGATCGCTCGCGCGACCGTGCACCGCCCGCGCAGCGTCTCCAAATCGGCCCAGACTGGCTACACCGAGCGCGAATGCCCGCCGCCGCCATTCATAGCCGTTGCGCCGCACGCAGCTTAGCGCTGCGGCTGCGCGGGTTGGCATGCCGCTCAGGCGGCTCGGCCACGACGGGCCGATCGGTCAGCTCCTCCATCGTGCCGGCCTTCCCGGAGTCGCGAAGAAAGTGCTTGACGAGCGCGTCCTCGAGGCTGTGAAAGCTGATCACGACCAGCCTGCCGCCGGGCCGGAGAAACTCCGCCGCCCGCTCGAGGAACAGTTTTAAGTTGTCTAGCTCGCGGTTGACCGCGATGCGCAGCGCCTGAAATACGCGCGTGGCCGGGTGCGTCTTGCCGCCGCCTTCGCTGTGCAGAGCCGACTCGACCGCGCGGGCCAGCGCAAGTGTCGAGTTGATTCGTGCGCTGTGGCGCACCTGACAGATTTTTTTGGCGATCTTGCGGCTCTGTCCTTCCTGTCCAAATTCCCAGAACAGATCGGCCAGGTCGCTCTCGCTCAGGCCGTTGACCAGGTCGAGCGCCTTGCGCTGCTGGTTCGAGTCATAGCGCATGTCGAGCGGCCCATCTCGATCAAACGAGAAGCCGCGGGCCGCCTCACTGAGCTGGGCCGAATTCACGCCCAGATCGAGCAGCATTCGATCGACGCCCGGCCAGCCGAGTTCATTCAATTTCTCAGAAAAGTCCGCGTAGTTGCCTTGAAAGCAATGCACCCCCATCGTCGGCGCATACCCCGCGGCCGTCAGGCGTTGTTGCCCGCATGCCGCCATCGTCGGATCGAGATCAAGCCCCAGATAGCGCCCGCCCGGCATGATCCGCGGCAAGATCGCCAAAGCGTGCCCGGCCAGACCGAGTGTGCCGTCAAAGATGGTCAGCCCCGGCTGCGGTGCGAGCCAGTGAAGGACTGCATCGACCAATACCGGAATATGCTCATGCGCTGGCTGATCGTGTACCGAGATCTCGAAATCGTTTGGCCGGTGGACAGGTTCCATGTAGCCATCCTACTCGACACCGCTGTGACCAGCCCCAGCACCATCTCGCGCCCACAAACCGAACCGCGCCGACAAACCGAACCGCGCCGACAAACCGAACCGCGCAGACAAACCGAACCGCGCCCGTCAGGAAGCGATTCAGCTTCGATCAGGCCACGCATTTCAACGCCGCATCAACTCCGCAAGTCATCATGCGAGCTACCTCACATGCGCGCAACCGCGCAAGCGCCCACCGCACCGCCCGGCTCAAGCCAGCAGCGCCGATGGCCAACCGACCGCAGCCGGCCGCCATTGCAAAAAACCCGCGGAGCCCCGCCCGTTTGGGCGGGCGGGGCGCCGGCTCGACACCTGTGATGTTCGTGACGATCCGCAACCGGCAGATACGCCGGCTACGCCAAAGCTTTTTCAGAATCTCTCCGCAGAGCCACAACCGTAAGGGATGTTAGATGCTCTGTGATCTCCGTATCCTTACGAGGCTATCGAAATACCTGTCAAAAGCCGCGTGAGGGAGTATCTCGATGCTCTGTGAATCTCCGCTTCCTTACGGTCGCGGCTCCGCTACAGGTCGCGGCTCCGCTACAGGTCGCGGCTCCGCCAGCGATAGCGCCTTGGAGCCAACCCACTCCTTAGGCTATGTCCAGCCCGACGCGCCAATTCGCCGGGCTGGACAAGCCGGACAGCCTCGCTATAGTTGCGCCCACTCGCTGCGGCAACCAGCGAAACAAGCCGGCCAGGGCCATCCATGGCCACTGGGCCGGAAAAAGCACAGCAGGCATCCACGACCGCTGTCTTCAGACCGCTTTCACGTCCGTGCTTGGGTTCGGGTGCGACCGGCAAGTTCGCAGCCCGCATCCGCGCATCCGAAGTTCGTTTGCACCAGACGGCCAGAGCTTAGCCAGCGACGGCGGCAGCGACCGAACCGGTCTGCGCCGCTGCGCCCGACTGAGCCGGACCGCCCCAGGAGACATTCGCGACATACTCGGAATAGGCGTTCCACGCCTGCTCCTGGAACGCGCGATAGCTGTCCGCCGACCAGAGCTGAATGTGATCCTCTTGACCGACGAAGACCACATCCTTCGCAATTCGGGCGTTATCAACCAGCACCTGGGGCAAGAGCATTCGGCTTTGTCCATCCAAAGCCACTTCGTGCGTATTCGAGTTTTCAAAGACCCGCCAGCGCCGCTGCTCCGGCGAAAGAGCCGCGAGCGGCAACTCCTGTTCTCGCGTCCGCTCAAAGAGCCGGCGCGGAACCAGGTCGAGCGTCCCTGCGTGGCTGCGTCCAGGCCGAACGACAAACGACAGCCCGGTCGACGGCTCACTCAGGCAGTCCCGCAGCTCCTTGGGCAGCAGCACGCGATTCTTGCTATCCATCGTGGCCGGGTACGACCCGCGGAAATCTCGCATTGCATTGCCGCCAACGTCACACGAACCCAGGACTCGACCATGCGACCGGCGGCGTGGGTCGGCGACTGCCAACCGTGTTCTGCCACCTTTCGCTCAAGACTCCCACAAACTACCACAAATTTTTCGGCAAGTCAATCGACGCGACTTAACTTTCTTGAAAAAAAGGGCTTCCCGATTCCCTATCTTCCGAGTAAAACCACGACTTATGGAGTCTCAGCCACGCATCGACCTCATTCCGTGGTTTGAACACGGAGACCCGAAGGGCGGGGATTTGCGAAAAATTTCCGCCGCCCTGGCCGATGCCAGCCGCTTCTGCCGCTTCGCCTATGTGATTACATCTGCGTGGCGCAGCGACATCTACGCCGTCTTCCGAGCTGATCCGGCCATCAAGCTCAGGGTCATTCCCGGCTTCAAGGTCAGCAATAGCATGCCCGGCAAGATTCCTTTTCACGATCGCGGCGTCTGGCACGATCTGGCAGCGGAGGCGCATCGCACGGCGCGGGCCTCAGGGGTGGGCACACTGGTCATCGAGGCCGAACACAAGCTGCTTGAATACTGGGTGGGCCAGATGACGATCGATCATGCCCAACTCACGCGGTCGCTCGAGCAGTTGCCCGATCTCGAGTACATCTGGTACCCCGGCGGTCTCGGCATCCCCGACATGAATACGTCGAACGTCGCCCTGCCGCACGCCAAGGAATACTGGAAGTCCGTACAGGCCGGGCTGCGCCGGGTGAAGTTCACCACCACCGGGCTGTGCAATAACCCGGTCACGCGGAACATGCCCTGGATCATCGAGAACGACAACGCCCTTCGCGCGATGGCGCGCGTCAAGCCGCAGGAATCGATCTACCTCGATCCCAACGGCGAGCGCTTCTGGGCCTTTGCCGACATCAAGAAAGCGGTCGCGCTCATGAGCGTGCGCGACGCCTATTTGTGGGCTGCGGACATGAACGCGATGCTCGCCGCCGTCGCGCCGTTGATGGAGGCCCGCTAGCCGCGCCCGGCCCCGATCATCGGCGGTATCATGCCCCGCATGTCGCTCACGTACGGCTCCTATCTGCAGATTGACCGGCTGCTGGACCTGCAACAACCGCGCTCCGCGCCGCCTGAGCATGACGAGATGCTCTTCATCGTCATTCACCAGGTCTATGAGCTTTGGTTCAAGCTGTTGCTGCACGAACTGGACAAGATCAAGCGCGACCTTTCGGCCGACGATCTCTACGGCGCGATTCACACGTTTAAGCGCGCCCGCACGGTGATGAAGACGCTGGTGGGACAGCTCGACGTGCTCGAGACGATGACGCCGATGTCGTTCACCAGCTTCCGCGATCGGCTCGAATCCGCATCGGGCTTTCAATCGGCCCAGTTCCGCGAGCTTGAGTTCGTGCTGGGCCGCAAGCGCGCCGACATCAACTTCGCCGCGCTCTATGGGGCCGGGTCAATCGGCTACCGCCAACTCCTCGCCCGTCTGAGTGAACGCACCGTGATCGATCATTTTTATGACTTTCTGCGGCTGCGCGGGGCCAGCGTGCCGGCGGAATTGATGGCGCGGCCGATTCATGAATCCAATCAGCCCAGCGCCCCCGTCCAAGAGGAGTTGTTCCGGCTCTACAAGACCGATCCGGCGCTGGCGATTCTGTTTGAGTCGATGACCGATTTTGACGAGGGCCTGCAAGAGTGGCGCTACCGACACGTCAAGCTGGTGGAGCGCACGATCGGGAACAAAACCGGGACGGGCGGATCAAGCGGCGTGGAGTTCCTCAAGGCGACGCTATTCATCCCGTGCTTCCCCGACCTGTGGGCGATCCGCCATCGGCTGTAAGCCGAGCAGCCGGCTTTCGATTCATGCGCACCAGGGCAGCGCGGCGCAATTGCGATCGGGTCAAGCGGCGGGTTCGAGGATCGCGCTCATCGACCCCTTCGAGCGCGTAATGCGCCAATCGCGGCCATAGGCGTGGATCTGGTCGCGCTTGAATTCGGCCCGTTCGAGGTAGGTCGTCTCAACGATGACGCGCCCGTTGGCATCGACCTCTTTGGCCAGCGCCATGGCCTTTTCATAGGAATAGCCAAAGAGCTTGCCGAGCATTTCAATCACATACTCATAGGTGTGATCATCGTCGTCGAGCAGGATGATGTGCCAGAGCGGCGCGTGTTCCACCGCCGCCGCAGGCTCGACCTGCGTGGTCGGCGACGCCCCACCGCCAGCCATCTGCACCTGCGTGGAATGACCGATGCGGGCGGTCGGGCGGCCCGGCGGCTCGCAGACTCGGCTCGGAACTGAATCCTGACTCATCATGAGATAGACTAGCATAGGCGCGCCGTCGACGACGCGGATGCTGCTGGAAAAATCGCGGGCCGCCGGCGGCTTGCTCACATGGCAAAGCAGCATGGGCGGAGCATGCTTCCTGCTTGCACTCGACAGGCTAGAAGCCTGTCCCACCCATGCTCATGCCCCCCCCCATGATCCTGCCCCCCCATGCGCCTGTCCCACCCATGAGCCTGCCCCACCCATGCGCCTGCCCCACCCATGAGCCAGTCCCACCCATGCTCCGACCACCCCATCCCACCGAGACCGGAACACGGCCTCAGCTCGGCCTCTGCCGCCGGGTGTTTGCTGCCTCACGCCTGCCGAGCCGTGCGGAGCGTGGTACGATAAGGTGGTGAATCTACGCGCGAGACATGATTCGAATGTTCCGCCGACGCCGCTGCGGCCGCGAAGCCGGCTCGCGCCCCCCCCGTCCGATGACGCGCGGCGTCCGCTGCGGGTGATTGCGCTGCTGCCGAGCGCGGCCACGCTGGGCAACCTGATTTGCGGATTTCTCGCGATTCTCTGCTGTCTGCTCTCGATGCGGGCCAATTACTTTCAGATGCCGTCGCGGGCCGTGCCGCCGCAGTTGGCCGAATTCTTTCCCAGCTATCTCGCGACGGGGGTCTATCTGATCCTGGTGGCGATGATCTTTGACGCGCTCGACGGGCGTCTCGCGCGGCTGGCCCGCCGAACCAGCGAATTCGGCGCACAGCTTGATTCGCTCTCCGACATTGTGAGCTTCGGCGTCGCCCCCGCGCTGCTCATGATCACACTGCTGCTGCGTCTGGCGGTGCCGCCCGAGGGTGAAGCGATCGCCTCCGCGCTGCAATGGCGTCTGGGCATGACCGCGTGTCTGATTTATCTGACATGTGCGGCGATTCGACTGGCGCGCTACAACGCCGAGAATGTGAAAGACGAATCAGGCCAGCAGCGTTTCTGCGGGCTGCCCTCGCCGGGGGCGGCGGCGGCGTTCGCCGCGCTGCTGTTGCCTCATGAGCACCTGATTCACAGCGGATTGGAATCCTGGGCAGCAACGCTGCGTTGGATCGCGATCCCGACGATTGCGGGTCTAGGCGGCTTAATGGTCAGTCGGCTTGATTATGTGCATGTGTTCAATAACTACGTCCGTCGCGATCAACCACCATCGCATTTGATCTTCATTGTCGCGGCGCTCGCGCTCGGTTGGTATTCGCTGCCGATCCTGCTGCTGGTGGTCGCATACGCCTACGTGATCAGCGGCCTGCTCCTGAACGGCTATCGCCGCTGGTCAACTACGGATCGGCCGGCCGGCACAGCGGATCGAACCGGGCCCGGCGATGACGGCGCGTCGTCATCTACGCGTGATGAGCCGGGCCGTCCCTCTTCGCCAACCAACACCGAGGGCGCACCTGCTGAAAACAACTTTCAGACACAAGGGGCGAATTCGTCGCATGTCCAGTCGTGAAGCTAGCCCGGCGGCGGCAGCGGCGCCCGCCGCCGCGCTCGACAAGCTGACGCGTCTGCGCGCGTTGCTCTCGGGCTATGAGTCGGTGCTCGTGGCGTTTTCAGGCGGAGTGGATAGCACGTTTGTGCTGTCTGTCGCGCTCGAAGTGCTTGGCCCGGCGCGCGTACTGGCCATCACCGGGCGCAGCGCGAGCGTACCGCAACGGGAATTGGAAGAGGCCGCCCGGCTGGCCGCCGACCTGGGCGCCGCGCATGAATTCCACGACACGCAGGAATTCGCCGACGCGAATTACCTCGCCAATCCCACCAACCGCTGCTATTTTTGCAAGACCGAGCTGTATGGACGGCTGGGCGACATCGCCGCGGCGCGGGGCCTTCGCACGATCATCAACGGCGTGAACGCCGACGACCTGGGCGACTATCGGCCTGGCTTGCGGGCCGCCGCCGAACATGCGATCCGCGCGCCGCTGGCGGAGGCGGGCATCACCAAAGCCGAGTTGCGCATGCTGGCGGCGCTGCGTGGTCTGCCGATTCATGACAAGCCCGCGTCGCCCTGCCTCTCGTCGCGCGTGCAGTATGGCGAGGCGATCACGCCCGAGAAGCTGCGCCGGATCGACGCGGCGGAGACGTTTCTGCACGAGCAGGGCTTTCGCGAATGCCGCGTTCGCCACCACGACACGCTCGCCCGCATCGAGATCCCGGCGGGCGAGTTGCCGCGGCTGCTCGACGCCGGGCTGCGTCGCGCGATCGACGAGCGGCTCCGAGCGCTGGGCTATCACTATGTGACGTTCGATCTGCGCGGCTTCCGCTCGGGGAGTATGAACGAGGTGATCCTCGGCGCCGGCCTCGCGGCGCATGCAATCGACGCTTCAAGCCAGACGGCCCGTTAGAGCAATTCTGTTTTTGGTAGCGTCGGACGGGCGATCTGCAGCGTCGGCGGCTCCGTACCCGACGCCGACTCGGACGGTCGCTTCGTCATGCCTGCATACGCCGTCGGCCACAGAGGGCCGACGCCACAGCGCGCTCGCCCGCGCAGCGCGTTTCGCAGCGTCTGGCAATTTCACTTCGTTCTTCGCCATTCGCCATTCGCCATTCGCTATTCCTGCATACGCCGTCGGCCACCGAGGGCCGTCGCTACAGCGCGCCCGCCGGCGCCGTGAGTTTCGCAGCGTCTGGCAATTTCACTTCGTTCTTCGCCATTCGCCATTCGCTATTCCTGCATACGCCGTCGGCCACAGAGGGCCGACGCTACAGCGCGCTCGCCGTAAGCCATTCAAGGCCGACGTGGCGCGTCGTCCGGGGGCTGCGCCTGCGCAGCCGGCGACGTCGCCGGCTGGTCCGGGCCGCGCTGCTCGAATTTCAGCGCCGCCGAGTTGATGCAATAACGCAGGCCGGTCGGGCGCGGACCATCGTCGAAGACGTGGCCAAGGTGAGCATCGCACCGGCTGCAAACCACCTCAACACGGACCATGCCATAACTGGTGTCGCGATTTTCAGCGACCGCCTGCCGCTCGCGCGGCTGATAGAAGCTCGGCCAGCCCGTGCCGGATTCAAACTTCGTGGTCGAATCAAACAGCGGCTGCCCGCAGCAAACGCAACTGTACGTGCCGGCTTCGTGATGATTCCAGAACTCGCCGGTGAAGGCCCGCTCGGTGCCCTTTTCACGTGTAACGTGGAACTGTGTCGGCGTAAGCTGACAGCTCCATTCCTTTTCACTCTTCACGACTTTGGTCTCCGTTGATGTGCGGTTCGATCTCGCATGCAGGGAGGTCGATTCTGATCCAGACCTCGATGCGTTCGTCTCATGCGGCACTTCGTCAGCTTTACGCGACTCGACCGCGGTGCGGTCTGCACGGTCGCCGAGCGTGCCGCCCTGATCGCGCGAACCACCGCCGCAGCCGCAGAGCAGCAGCCCGGCCACTCCGAACGCGGCAAGAGAGAGTTTCGTTTTCATGCTCATTGGATCGTAGAGCGCGCGAGCAGGTTTCGCCGTTGACAGAGATCGACAATCGGCTCGGCCAAGCCGCCGGCTGCGCAAATCGATCGCTGTCGAATGAAGCCGTCGATAACTGTAGCCGGAACCGGCGCAGACGATTGAGCGCGCGGAAGCTCATTGATTAGAGGCGACATCGCGTTCGTGGGTCGATTCTTTGGTAAAAAAAAGCCGGATAACAGCCATGACTGAGCGGACGAACGGGCCGCCTCCGACCGTGGCCCCGGGTTGCGTCGTCACGATGTAGAGCGTGCGCGGTTTTGTCGCA
>CAYQLG010000002.1:0-54170 GCA_964418235.1 uncultured Planctomycetales bacterium | reverse complement strand
TGGGGCATGGGGCATGGGGCATGGGGCATGGGGCATGGGGCATGGGGCATGGGGCATGGGGCTCGAGGGCCATTATCCCTCGGCCCGCATTCGCAAATTCAACCGCAGCGGCCGGCCGCACTGGGATACTCAGCGCGCGCTCTGAATTCGTGTGCGCTGTACAGGCGACAGACCCGATTTCGCTGCGCTTGCGGCGTCCCGCCGTTTCGGCAGGTATTGTGACCCGCCACAACGTTCATTCGATCGAAAACGTCTGAGAAAACCAATTTCGTCCGCGCGAGCGGCTGGCGTCATGCGCTCTGCACGGCCTCACGTTTTGCAGCACGCGGCCGTCGCAGAAGGATCGGGAGACGTGAACCGCTATCGCGGCGGCGGCGCGCGACTCAACGCGAACCGGACGAAATAGTCGCGCACACGGTCCGCATCTCTGGGAAAGGACGTTGTCTACAAGGATCGGCTTGGGTGTGGCAGCGGCGTATTGTCCGCCAGTGTGCGGGCCGGCGTCGCCACGAGGTAATTCTTTCGTGGAGTGAGAGCTACTAAGCAGTCCTTGACATAGTCTACAAAGGTCTGTATTCTTCGCGTCATGCGAATCGATGGACGTTCTCTGACGCACAAATCGAGCGAGACGATTCGGAAGATGGCGGTGCGGCGGGTGCGGGAAGGCGAGCGGCCCAGCGAGGTCATCCGCGCCTATGGCCTGTGCCGCACGACAATCTACAAATGGCTGCGATTGGAAAAGCGGGGCGGCGAGGCCGCCCTGGCTTCGCGCAAGGCCAGTGGTCCGCCGGGAAAGCTGCGGGACCGCCAGAAGCAACAGGTGCGCCGCTGGATTTGCGGGAAAGACCCCCGGCAATACGGATTTGACTTCGGTCTGTGGACGCGCAAGATCGTCGCCACGCTGATTCAACAGAAAATTGGCATCGCCCTGAGCGTGACGTCGGTCGGCCGGCTGCTGGCGGAGCTGGAAATCACGCCGCAGAAGCCACTGCGGAGGGCGTACGAGCGCGACCCGGCGGCGATTGCGAAGTGGCAGCGCGAAGAATTCCCGGCGCTCAAAAAACGGGCCAAAGACCGTGGGGCTGAGGTGTTTTTCCTGGATGAAGCGGGTATCCGCTCGGATGCGCCGCTGCAGCGCACCTGGGGCCCGAAAGGCCAGACGCCGGTGGCGCCGACCAGCGGCAAGCGCCAGTCGGTCAACGCCATCTCGGCCGTGA
This sequence comes from uncultured Planctomycetales bacterium, assembly GCA_964418235.1. Taxonomy (GTDB): domain Bacteria; phylum Planctomycetota; class Phycisphaerae; order UBA1845; family Fen-1342; genus CAYQLG01. Next base: position 52,953 of record CAYQLG010000002.1, on the reverse strand, counting down.
CCTTGCTGGGCGAGTTCTGGTACAACGTCTACACCGGCCGGTTGAACGCCGCGCCATTCGTCGCGTTCCTGAGGGACTTCCTGCGTTACCGTCGGCGACCGGTGTTTCTGGTGGTGGATCGGCATCCGGCGCACATCGCCAAGCTCGTCTCCGCGTACGTGCAGTCGCTGCAGGGCAGGCTGGAGTTGCATTTCTTGCCCGGTGATGCGCCGGAGTTAAATCCGGACGAGTTTGTCTGGAATCACCTGCGCCACAAGGGCGTCTCCAAGACGCCGCTGCGCGCGGGCGAGTCGCTGCGCCAGCGCGTCGACGCGGACTTGGCCGCCATCAAGGCAAACCCGCCGCTGGTCCGTTCATTTTTCTATGCCCCAAGTGTAGCCTATATTATGAACTAGTTAATAACGCGCTGACCACCTGGGATCCGGATGGCCCCGGTCCTCTGGGCGACGAAGTCGTCGCGGCCGGATCGTTTCGCGTGATTGATGGCATAACCATGAATAATATCGCACGTTGGAACGGCAGCGCCTGGAACCAGATTGGAAATGGCATCCGCGCCGTCTCGCCCGAATTCAACACCTCGGTCTATGCGCTGGCCACTTGGAACCCCGAAGTCGGGCCGCAAAACCAACTGCTGGCCGTTGGCGACACCGGCGTCTATCGCTGGCTGGGAACAGGGAACTGGCAACGAATCGGCTCTGGTTTTGGAACCGGCCTTCGCGCGATCACGACCTGGGATCCTGACGCCGAAGGACCGCAGCCCGCTTCCGTCTACATCGGCGGCACATTCAACGTGGTCGGAAGCGCGAGCTTGAATAATGTCGCCCGCTGGAATGGGCTGGCCTGGCTCCCGCTGGGCTCTGGCGTCAACGGCCCGGTGCGCGCTTTCACCGTCTGGGATCCGGATGAGGACGGGCCGGCAATCAGCGAATTGGTCGTCGGCGGCGCGTTCCAACAGGCCTCCGGCATCGTGGTCAATCGCATCGCATGCTGGAATGGAGAACAGTGGCGCGCGCTGGGGGGAGGATTGCAGCTGCCCACATCTCAGAACCAAGCCACGGTATCGGCATTGCGCGAATTCGATGCTGACGGGCGCAGCGGTCGGTCGCCGCAATTGATCGCGGCGCTTGGCGCTCTTGACTTGGGACGCGCGTATGATGGCATGAACACAATCTACCATTGGGATGGACGTTCGTGGCAGCCTTTGGGCCATGGACTGCAACAAAGCATGAACGCGCTTCTGGTCTCGAATTCGACCGAGACAACCTCGCAAGTCAGTGAACTTGTCGCTGCCGGCGTATTTGATGCCTATCGCCATGATTTACATCTTGAGGCTGGATTCACCCTCGGACAGGTCGTGCGCTGGCGCTGCCCGCCCGAGGCCTCTGCCTGCCTTCGCGGTGATTCGAATGGCGACGACCTCGTTGCATTCAACGACATCGACTGTTTCGTCGCCGCGCTGATCGACGAGGCGGCCTGGGCCGGCTGCGGAACGCGGCTCGATAGCGCCGTCTATGTCTGTGCCCATGATGGCGATTGCGACGGACGCATCGGTTTGAACGACATCGATCCCTTCGTGCAAGGCCTCGTCGCCGGCGCTTGCCCGCCCTGCCCGTAAGTTGTCAACCGGCGCCATCCGCCGCTACGGCGCTCGGCCGGGAGCATCATGAGCGCCTCATCGATGCTCGCGGCGCGACTGCTCCTATCAGGCCTGACGCTTGCACTTGCGGCCCGCACGCCGATAATGCCACGGCGATTTAGATCGCCATCCGCCGAGATGGCTCTGCCCCGGCCGGGCGAAATCCGTGTAGGAGGGGAACTGGCCGCGGTGACGCAATGGCTTGGAGACCGCTCATGAAACGGCGTGAAATGCAGCAGCGAAGAGGGATTGGCATTCCGGGCCTCGGTCTGACGATGGCGCTGATGGCGGCGCTGACCGGCTGCGGGCCGTATGCGGTTACTTTCCAGGTCGCCGACGTGATCAACGACGGCGGCAAGGGCCGCAACGCGGCGCAGATGCTCGACGTCGACGTCGTCGCGCTCACCGGCGAAGACGTCGGCAAATATCCCGACCTCGCCAACGGCAGCAAGCCCAGCGGCGAATGGTTCAAGCTCCGGCAGGACGGCACCACGCGTCTGGCGCCCAAACAGATATATTCATTGCGCTCCGAATCGAGCCGGCTGACGGGCGACACCCGCATGGGCGAGCCGTTGGTCTCTGCCCGCGATACAGCCAGCCCGACGCGCACGCTGCTGCTCGAAAATCAGACCGGCGGGATTCACACGCTGCTCGTCTATGGGCGTTTCTTTGACGGCCAGAGCAAGTTGCCCTTGATCGTCTCCGGGCCGGCGCTCTCGGATCGCAAGGTCACGATCGCCGTCGGCAGTCAGAGCATGCAGGTGGTGGAAGAGAAAAAATAGTGGCGAGTAGCGAGTGGCGAGTGGCGAGTGGCGAGTGGCGAGTGGCGAGTAGCGAGTAGCGAGTAGCGAGTGGCGAGTAGCGAGTGGCGAGTAGCGAGTAGCGAGTAGCGAGTAGCGAGTGGCGTTTGTTTGTGGCCGAAAGGTGTTGCCGAGTTCGTCGTTGCGCCGCATCCACACATGAGCGCTGTATCCAGCGGGCATGCGGCCCGCGCTGAAGCGTCGGCCCTCTGTGGCCGACGGCGTATCTGCGACCGTCGAAGTATCTGTGACCGACCGCGTTTTTCGCGCATTCGCGATATTCACCCGCCACCGGCGTGGATGAGTGCAGAAGGAATCCGGACGCATGCGAATCTGGCCTGAAATCCACTGGTCTGAGGGGCAATTCCTCCGCCCGCACCATTTTCAGGCCGCCTTCCGCCAAGCCGAGACACTGCGATCCGCGGCGCTGCGCGCATTGCAACCCTTTGGCTGGGGCTTTCTCACGCTCGATCTGGCCGCCGACGCGCTCAGCAACGCCGTGCTGGAGATTCGCGGGGCCGAAGCGATCCTGCCCGACGGCACACTGGTCAAAATTCCCGAAAACTGCCAGCTTGAGCCGCGCGAGTTCAAGGCCATCTTCGACAAAGCCGCCGGCCCGCTGCCGGTCTACTTCGGCGTGCCCGAAGCCCAGACCGTGCGCGGCAACATCCACTACGCCGACGATCCCGCCGACGGTCGCGTGCGCCGCTATGGCATCGACGTGATCGAGCGCTACGACGAAAACACCGGCGAAAACCCCCAGCCGATCGAGGTCCGCCGGCTGAGCGGCGCGGTTTTCTTCGGGGCGGAAGATCGGGCCGGCTTTTCGTGCCTTCGACTGGGGCAGCTTGAGCGGACGGCGGTCGGGCCGTCGCTGATCAAGGCCGCGGTCCCGCCGCTCTTGCGCATCCGCGCGTGGCCGCCGCTGCGGGCGGCGGTGGAGACGCTCTGGAACGACATCCGGGCGCGCTGCGAACAACTCGGCGCCGACGCCGCGCAGCGCGCGCTGACCTATGCGACCGGCTCGCCCGGCGACGTGGAGCAGCTCGTGAAGCTGGGCGCGCTCAATGAGCTGGCGACGCGCTTCGGCGTGCTGGCGGGCGCGCCCGACCTGCACGCCTTCACGCTCTATGCGCTGTTGTGCGAGAGCATCGGGCGCATTGCCCTCTGGGATGATCTGCGCCGCCCGCGCGAGTTGCCGGCGTATGACCATGATGAAAGCGGTCCGGTCTTTGAGGAATTGATCCGCTATCTGCGCGCGCTGGTCAACGGCATGCTGCCGCGCGACTACACGGAGCGCCCGTTCGAAGCGCGTGAAGGCGGCTACGGGGTCGATCTCGACTATGAGTGGTTCACCCCCAACCACGAGCTTTATCTGGGCATTCGCGGGGGCGTCTCAGTGGATGAAATCCTGGGATTGTTCCGCACGATCAACTTCAAGCTGGCCAGCCCGCGCGATGCGCAGGAGGTCTATCGCCGGCGCCTGCCGGGGCTGGAGTTTCGCCATGCCGGCGCCGTCGCAAACCTGCCCAAAACGGCCGATCAGTTCTATTTCAAGGTCGCCCGCACGGCGCCCTACTGGGAGCATTGTGAAAGCGAGCGCGGCATCTTCATCGCCATGCCCCCGGCCGACATGCCGCGGCTGGGCGCGCTGCGGCTGTCGCTGTTTGTGGTGAAAATCAGGTAACTCATGGCGACGCTAACGGCCACCCCCACGACGCTCTACGACCTGGCGGTCGATGTGTTTCTCTTTCTGGTCGGGTTTCAGCGGCGCATCGCCGACGGTGACCGGCCCAGCTATCACGATACGCGCGAAGAGGTGTTGCGGCTGCTGGGCGACGTCGAGGAGCGGAGCCACGTCGAGCCGGGCCTGTGGAATCAGTGGACGCGCGGGCGCAGCGCGCTGATCTACCTGATCGACGAAGTGATGATCCTCAACTGTCCGTGGGATCATCGCCAAACGTGGGAGCACGAGCCGCTCGAGGTGCTGCTGCTCACGTCGCAAACGGGCCAGACCGCGGCGCTGGGCGGCGATCAATTCTTCCGCGATTGCGACCAGGTCATGAAGGAGCTGGAAGACGCCGAGCGGGCCGGCCGGCACGACCTGACCGGCCTGCAGGACCTCCTCACGATCTACTACATCGCGTTGCAGCTTGGCTTCAAGGGCCGCATGGCGATCGAGGAAAACCAGCTCAGCGAATATAAGAATCGCCTGTTCAACCGGCTGCCCGCGTATCAGCAGACGCGCATCCGACAGCTCTTTCCCGAAGCCGAGCAGCACACGATCCGCATGGACCCCAACTATGAGCCGATCACGCGGTTGCTTTATGTCTTCTTCGCGTTTGCAACGGTGGCGGCGTTCTATCTGCTCTTCACCTGGGGTTGGTGGAACAGCATGATCGACGTGCTCGCAGGACTGGCGACCGAACCCAAGACGGATGGAAAATAGTCGCGCTGCCGTGGCGCGGATGGCGCCCGCGCGGCCAAAATGACCGGCGCCGCGATGGACGGTGGTATCATGTGGGCCGAATCGTGAGTTGTTTCTGACACAAGGCGCCAGGTCCGGATGAACACGCTCAACAAGCTGCTTACGTCGTTCAACAATCTGCCGCCGGCGGCCCGCATGGCCCTGACCGTGGCGGGCTTCGGTTCGGTCGCGGGCATATTCTGGTATCTCGGCGGTGATCTGGTGCGCTCGCACCGCTCACGCATGATCGTCGCGATCGTGGTGGTCGCGGCGATCGCGCTCTTCAGCGTCTTCGGCGGGCTGCTGTCGTACTTCTCACGCAAACGCTCGGGCAAGCTAACCAGCGCGCTCGAATCACAAGGCCCCAGCCGGGCCGACATCGCCGAGCAGGAGCGCCAATACCGCGAGAAGTTCAAAGCCAAGCTCGCGCAGCTCAAGGAGAGCGGCCTCTCGGTCTACAAGCTGCCCTGGTTTGTGCTGATGGGCGAACCGGGCTGCGGCAAGACCGCCAGCCTGCTCAATTCCGGCCTCGATTTCCCCTTTGGCAAGGATGAGTTGCCCGGCGTCGGCGGCACGCGCAACTATAATTGGTGGTTCACGAATGAAGCCGTCATCCTCGACACCGCCGGCCGCATCGCCTTTCACGAGGAGGGCGCGACGGACCGCGTCGAGTGGGAGTATTTCCTCAAGCTCCTGCGCAGCAACCGGCCGCGCTGCCCGATCAACGGCATCATCATCGCGCTGCCCGCGGTCACGCTCGACAAACAGACCAATGAGCCGATCGGCGGCCTGCTCCGCGACAGCGACGAAGAGCGCCAAAAAAAGGCCACCATCCTGCGCGAGCGCCTGCGGCAACTTCATCAAGCTCTCGGCGTTCGCTTCCCGACGTTCATCCTTGTGACGAAAATGGACCTGGTCGGCGGCTTCGGCGAATACTTCGCCGAGATCTACGCCGATCTCACGCAGCGTAACCAGATGCTTGGCTGGGCCCGTCCGGGGCCGTTTCAGGAAAGCTACGACCCGGCGACGTTTCCCGCCGTCTTCGACGGGCTTTATCAGCGCCTGCGACAATGGACGCTGCGCTATCTGCAGCGCCCCGCGACCGAACAGGAACACGGCATGGTCGTCACCTTTCCGGAGGCGTTTCGCGACCTGGCCAAGCCGCTGCAGGACTACATCGGCACGATCTTCCAGAAAAGCCCGCTGCTGGAGCCGCCCTTCTTCCGCGGCGTGTTTTTCACATCAGCCGTGCAGGAGGGCGCGCCGCTGTTGGATGTCTTCTCGCGCGGGCGGCGCGGGCGGCCGCTGCTGCTCGAGCGCAACCTGCGGGCGGTTGAGTCGCGCGCGTTTTTCATCCACGATTTTTACGAGAAGAAGGTCTTTCCCGAGCAGGGACTGGTCTTTCGCTCCGCCAAGCACGTCGCGCTCAACAAGCGCAAACGCTGGCTGGTCTGGGCCGGCTCGAGCCTGATGGGCGCGGCCCTCTTCACGCTCTTTGGCGTAGGCTACGTCGGCGTCAAAGATCTGATCGTCAACCCGCGCGAAGACTGCAAGCGGGCCGCCGCCGCGCTGCAGCAACCCGCCACCGCGCCGACGGGCGACCTGTCGCCCCAAGCGCTCGCCGACAAGCTCGCGCTCGCCGAGCGGCTCGATCAGCATTACTTCGCGTATGAGCAGCCCTGGGCCTGGTGGTATGCCAAGGCCATGTTTTTCGCCGCCAACATCCGCGAGCCGCAGAAGCACGTCGGACGCATCCACGCGGCGTACACGTTGCAAGAGGTGATTCGACCGGCGATTCGCGAGGCCTGCGCGGCCCTTGGACAGGCCGATCTCGCGCCGACGATCGCAGCCGAGCGGCGCACCGCGATACAGGCCGCGGCGGAAGTCGTCTGCCGCTGGCTGGGCGAGGCCGCCGGCGGAACGCGCGGCGCGCGACTCGACGCGAAACGGGCGGACGAGCGCGCCGCGGAACTCGGACAGCTGCTCGCCATTCTGGGCGACTTGCCCGAGGAGCGGCGCGCAGCGCTGACACGACAATTCCGCACGGCCTTGATCGCCGCCGGTCAGAATGACGCCGACTTCGAGCAAGGCGTCTTGCGCCAGCGGGTGGCGCTGGATGAGCCGACGACCGCCGCCGCCGCCATCGCCGTCATCGATCGACTGGCGGAAACATGGCAGACCCGCACGCGGCTCGATCCTGGCGCGGGCGATCCGTGGGTGAGTTACTGGGCGGGTTTTTATGAGCGCATCAAGCTCCTGCGTGCGCGGCGCGAGGAGCTGCTGGAGCTGCGCCGGACGTTCGCCTCTGCGGCTGCCGACGGCGGAGATATTGCCCGTCGGCGATTGCAGGATGTACTCGACGGGGCCGGCGCCCTCGGCCGGATCGAAGAGCGAGCGAGCGATACCTCGCTGTCGGCGGCGTTCAATCAATTCGCGCGCTATCTCAAGGAGCCGCTGCCGCTCACGCCGGACAAGCGCATCGCGCGGCTGGCCGATTTGCTGGCGCACCTGCAAGGCCAGTGGAACGGGGAGCTGGATCCGCTGGAAGCGGCGCTGCGCCGCGGCGCACCGGAAAAGCCGGGCGCGACGCGCGCGGTGTTTGACGCACTCGACGCCGCCCGCACCCGACTGAGCGCGGCGGTCGCCCAAAGCATCGCGCTGCTGCGCCGCGAGTTGGCCCTGGCCGAAGACAAGGATTTACTCGAGCATTTCGCGGCGCAGGGCTTGATCGAGTTCTCCGACGCCGCCGTCAAGGAGCCGCCCGGACCGGGACAGGAAAAGCTTGCGGCGGGGGCGGCGCCCTATGTGCGCATCGCGCGGGACGCGCTGGGTCGAAAGGAAATTCTGCGCGGCTACTTCGAGGAATTGAACGAGGAGGTGCGCCAACGGCCCGCCACCGGCGACCTCAACGACTTGACCACCTGGCCCGATTTACTCAAGCGCGCCGGCAAAGCGCTGCCCGGCGGCGCGCGGCTCAAAGAGTGGTTCGCGCTGGTGCAGGACGAAACCCGCGACAAAGTGCAGAGCAGCGACGAGAAAGTGCGCGTCAAACGCACCAAGTCGCAACTCGACACGGTCGAGTTCTGGTCGGCGGAGCGGTTGTACGATCTGGTTGAGTCGGTCGTGCAAGCGCAGCGCGGCCAGGGCATCCTGGAAACGCTGCAACAAATGGCCCAGGCCGCGAACGAGACCACGCAACAGACCGAATTTCCCGGCCTCGCGCGCTTGATGCCAGGCTACGACGAGCCGGCGATGCTGCCGTTTGACAAGCACCGGTTCAACTCGACCGACGCAACGACGCGCGCCCAGTCGAGCATCGCGCCGAAACCCGAAGTGCCCGCGCCGGCGCCGGCTGCTGCCAAACCGGCGGCGCCCGAAGAACCCACGCCGCGCCGGCGCGGACGCGCGCGTGACGATGACACGCCATCCGCCGCACCGCCGACCACAGCGGTGCGTTCAGGCGCGGAGAGTGCCGCCCCGGCTGAGCGATCGACGCCGCGCAGCGCCGGCTGGCTCTGCAAATATCACCAACGCGATTTCCTGCTGGCGACATTGCGCGCCGCGAAGATCGCGCAGGAAGGCATGCAATCGGCGGCCGGGGCCGATGCCAAGGCTGCGCAAGCCGCGCTGCGCAGCGCAGCGAATCTCTATGTCGATCGTTATTTCGAAACCTGGAGCGATCTATATGCCGCGCCGCGCAAGCTGCTCGACGAGCGCACGCTCGAACTGCTCGATCAATGCGGCCGCGGGGCTCTGAACTGGGCCGGGCTGCAACAGTTCTATGCCGATCAGCGCTTCGACGATGAGAGCCGCAGCCTGGCCGCGCGGCTGACCGCGCTGCTGCACGACGCCGTCTTCATCGTCGATGCGTTCGAAAAATCCGAACGTGAGATCGAGAACTGGGTCAACGCCCGGCTCGACGATTTGAACCAACGCGGCAAGAGTCTGCCCGATCGGCTCGCTCCGATTCAGAAGAGCGCCGCGGACCCATCCCGCGGCGATCCCGCCGCGGAGATCGCCGGCGGCTTTGTGACGGCATGGCGCGCCTATCGCGAGGCGGTCGTCGCGCACGGCACAGACAAAGCCCTGCCCGGCGGTCCGCCGCCGCTGCGCAGCCTGCTCGATGCGCAATTCAAGACCTCCGCCGGCTTGCGCGCCGTCGGCGCAGACGCTTTTGCCTTCACCGCTCCGCTGCTCGATCTGGCGACGCATGGCGATCGGCTGTTGGCGCATCATGCCCAGGCTGAGCTGTACGGAATTCTGGCCAAGTACGCCGGTTATCCGATCGGCGGCGCCTCGGCGCCGCTTGCGCCGGACCAGCTTGTGGCGGCGCTGCGCGAGCTGAGCGACTTCTCCAAGCGCTATGCCGAAATCCAGAAGTCGGGGCTGCTGGCCGCGTGCAAGCCGTCGCTGGACGCGGCTGAGCAATGGGCGCGTTTTCTGTCTGCCGGGGCGCGCGGACTCGGCGACCTCGGCGCTGATCGGACCTGGATCGCGCCGGTCACGCTCGATGTTTCGGTCGAGCGCCTCTGCCGCGCGGGCCGCGACATCTTCGGCTTCTACACGATGGTCGAGGTAAGCTTCCCGCTGACGGACATGCGCACGCAAGGCCCATCGACCATTACATTCGATTTCAACGAGATCGAGCGGCAGACGCAGAGCGGCAACTTCAGTGCGCGGCTCGATCTCTTCTCCAACGCCGCCACGCAGATCGTCGCTAGATTCATGAAGCCCAACGCCGCCACGGGCGCGGTCGAGGGGCAAAAATCCTACGGCAGCGCCGGTCCCCTGGGTCTGCTGCAACTGCTCAAAGGCGGACGGCTGACGCTCTCGACCCAGCACAAGGGCGAGAGCATCTGTCTCGAGGTGATCTTCCGGCTAAGCGGGGGCAGCGCAAGCGGCGTGCCCGAGCCGATTCCGCTGCCGTCGGCGGCCGGCCCCGCCCCTGTCATGCCGGAAGCAGCGAAATATCTAAGCAGCCCCTGAGCGCCGGGATCGATCGGTGAGCCTATGAGCCAGATCGGAAACTTCATTCGTGGGCTGTTCGCCGGCAACGCCGGTGGTCTCGGCGCAGACCTGCCGCTCCGCGCCTATGGCAAGCTGCCTTTCTACGCGGAATATCGTCGGCTCGATCTCGCGCCGGGCGCGCCGACGGCGTTTTCGCGCTGGCTGGATGATGGCCGGCTGGCGTGGGCCCGCGCGCTCGCCGGCGGGGCGCTCGGGGCCACCAGCGGCATGCGCTTGGCGCTGCATCCGCCGGGGCAAAAGGAGTGGATCGTCGCCCGCGTGTGGGATAGTCGTGACAGTCTCGGCCGCGTCTTTCCTTTTACGTTTTTTGTGGTCGCACCGCTCGAGAGCCACGCCGAACAGCCGTTGCAACTGTTCGTCGCGGCGAATGCCTTGCTCCATGATATCGAGCGCTACCACGCCGAGATCGGCCGGCTCAGCGCCGGCGGCGATTTCTACGCGGCCTTTGGCAAGCAGGTGCTTCCGCCGCCGCCCGCCGACGTGTCGGCTCGCGCGGATCGCCTCGTCCATCAGGCCGCGACGCTGACATGGGGCGATTGGGTCGATGCGACCGGCTGGCCCTTCCCCGTCGCCGAAGCGTGGTTCGCAACGCTGCGCCGCCGGGCGGATGCTTGGCGCGCTGCGCCCACGGCGCTCGATGAAGCGGCGGTGGCTTTCCCGCTGATTCGCGGGGTGGCCGTTGATGAACAGGTGACGTTCTGGCTGACTTATCTAACGCGGCTCACAAAGCGCGAGCTGATGCTGCTCTGGAGCGCGGACGCGCACGGGCCGGCGGGCGGCCGGCTCTTTGTGCTCACACGCAAGCTCATCAACGAAGACTTTCAGCTCCTGACCAGCGACGCCGAGAAATATCCGCTGGTCGACGATCTCACACCCGCGGTGACGGCCTCGAATCCGGCCGCGGCCTGCGACCCTGATGCCGCCCCACCCGCAACCGCGCTCGCCACCGCGGCGCCCGCGGCAAACGAGAGTCTTCTGCAACTGCTTCGGATGTCGTAGCGCAGACTCGTCGCCCACACGTGCGCTGACCACCGCAATACTCTTAGCCGAGCCACGACCGCAAGCAGAGCCACGACCGTAAGGGAGTGTTCAGGTCTGGCCCGATGCTCCGCTTCCTCATGAGGCTGTCGAAATACTTGTCAAAATCAAGCTCGACAGCCCGCCGATCGCCTGGCTTGGCATCCAAACCCCAGGTCTGATGCTGCGCCAAGCATTCGGCGCGCCGTCGCCGGAGTTTTTCGACAGCCTCTCATGGGCGCGGCTCCGCTCACAGATGCCGCTCTGCACGCGGCGGCATCATCAAGTAATCTCTCCACAAACGAGCCGCGCCGCCGACGCGTGATGCCAAGCTGCATCCGATCCGGCTCGGCGATCATGATCCGCCGAACGATCGCACGTGAAATGCGTATCAAACGCAAGGAGTGAGAATGCCTGAAGAGATGGAATACGTGCTCGGCACGCATGACGATGAATTGCTGCGGCTGGGTTTCCAGCATCGCGTCTGGAGCGCGCAGACCTTTGCGCTTTGGGAGCGCGCAGGAATCGGCGCGGGGCAGCGCGTGCTCGATTTCGGCTGCGGGCCCGGTTTTTCCACGCTCGATCTGGCGCGGCTGGTCGGGCCGGCGGGGCACATCGTCGCAGTCGATATCTCACGCCGCTTTCTTTCGTATCTGCACGCGCAGCAGCACGCCCAGGCGCTCGACAACATCGACGCCCTGCAACAGGATGTGCAGGATCTGCAACTCGAGCCGGGCAGCGTCGACGCCGCCTACGCCCGCTGGGTGCTGTGCTTCCTGCCGCGCCCCCAGGACGCGCTTGCCGGCGTCGCGCGGGCGTTGCGACCGGGCGGCGTCTTCGCGATTCAGGACTATTTCAACTACGTCGCCGGCGGCCTGGCCCCGCGCTCCGCGATCGTCTCGCGCGCCTTTCAGGCCACCGACGCAAGCTGGCGGGCGCGCGGCGGCGATCCCGACATCGCCGGACGGTTGCCTGGCATGCTGATGGCGGCCGGCTTGGAAGTGCGGGAGATTCGACCGATCCTGCGCGCGGCGCGCCCAGGCAGCGCGCTCTGGCAATGGCCCACGACGTTCTTCCGCAATTATCTGCCCGTATTGGTCGAGGGCGGCTTCATGACCGTCGCCGAACAGCGCGAGTTCACGGCGGAATGGGCGCAGCGCTCAGCCGACCCGACGACATTCTTCTCGACTCCGCCGGTCTATGAGATCATCGCCGTGAAGAAATAAGCCCCCGGCGTTCAAACAGCTTCGATGGGGTTGTCGCATCGGAGTGCCGAGAGCCTCGGCCATCGGCGAATCGTTGAAGACGCGCCGTCGGCAAGCGCCCGGCGCCTGGGAATGGAAAGCCCCGCCCGGCTCTATATCTGTTCCGGTGTAATCCACTTCGCTGTGACCGGGGCCTGATAGGCCCGCAGTCGCGCCAAGAGGCGGTCCGGATCGGTTTCAACCTGCAGCATTTCCAGATAGACCGGCTTCATGAAATCTGCCCGAACCACCTCGCGCAGAAAACTGAGCAGCGCGTTGAAATAGCCGCATGAATTGAGCAAGCCGAACGGCTTGGCATGCTCGCCAAGCTGTGCCCAGGTCCAAATTTCAAATAGCTCATCGAGCGTGCCGACGGCGCCGGGCAGCGCCACGAAACCATCCGAGAGGCTCGCCATCAGTGCTTTGCGCTCATGCATGGTCTGGACAATATGGCACTCGGTCAGACCGCGGTGGCCGACTTCCCGCTCCCACAGGCTCCGCGGAATGACGCCGATCACGCGACCGCCGGCTTCGAGTGCGGCGTCTGCAAGCTCCCCCATCAAGCCGACGCTTCCGCCGCCATAGACAAGCGTTATCCCGTCACGCGCGAGGAGCGCCCCGGTCGCACGGGCGAGCGCGACATACTCCGGGCGATTTCCCGCGCGCGAGCCACAGAAGACGCAGAGCCGGTTCATCGGCTCAGATTACTCGGCACAATGGCGCGCGTCGATATGGCAAAGCCGGATAACTGCAGCTCGGTCTGCATTGCCGCAAACTGCACCAATATCCTGCAATTGCACTAAGGCTATCGCCGGGGCTGAGAGGGTTCGGCAAACTACGAAAGCCATTGGTGGGCGGCATATTTGCGCATTTGTACCAGGAATTCTCTTGCAGCTTCATCAAGCGAGTATTAATCTGGGATGAGTGCGAGGTTCAAAGATTTTTCGACACACTATGTCAGGGAGCGCACGTCATGTCTGACGTAGCACGCCGCCGTGAGCCGGATGAAGCTCGTCGTCGCGATCGGCTTCATCAATTGGTGGAGTTGGCCCGCGTCTATCGGGGCCTGACCAAGGGCGAATTGGCCAAAGAGCTGGGGCGCGACATCAGCAAGATCTACTGCGAAAGCGGTAACCCCAAGCTCGATTACGTGGTATCGCTCGCGCGGGTGCTTGATTGGACCTGCGACGACGTGATCGATTTCGTTTGGGGGCACGGGCCACCGCCGGCCGGCGCGACAGCGGCGCAGCCGGTTTCGGGCTACGCCGCGCTGGTCGAGCAGTGCGATCAGGCGATGAACCTCGGCAAATACACCGACATGCTCGACTTCGCCAGCCGTGCGCAGGCCTTGGCGGCCACGCCGGAAGAGCGTGCGCGAGCCTACAACCTCGAACATCAGGCGTGGATGAGTCTTGGGCGCTATTCGCAAGCGCTCGACGCCGTGCGTTGCGCGCTGGGCGAGCAGGGCATCCCGGTCGGCGCCCGGCTGGTGCTGCAATCGAACCTCGCCTATGCGTATTATCAGCAATGGGATTTGACCAGCGCCTACTCAATCTGCAATACGCTGGTTCTGCAAATTGAGAATGCGGGCGGATTTACGAACTACGCCGACAAGCGCGTCAAGTCCGCCTATGGCCTGAGCCTGCGCACGCGGGGCGACTGCACGCGGCGGCTGATCCAGGTCGACAAGGCCGAGGCCCTGCCGCGGCTGGAAATGGCGCTGGCTGATCTGGCGACGGCGGCCCGCGTTTTTGACGAATTATCACTGGAGACGGAAGAAGACGTTTACTATGGAGCGTATGCCAATACCTGCCGTGCGGGAATTCGCGAGCTTGAAGTTGAGCTTGGAATGGCCCCGCCGATGCAGGCGCTTCAGGCGCTCTTCGACAGCCTGCCTACGAAGGCGAACCCGGCTGATTGGCCCTGTTCGGCCTGGATCGACTCGTTCGCCTGGGTGTCGATCTTCGCCGCCAACATCGTGCAGCGGCATTTGCAAGGTGCGGAGTTGCAGCGTTGGATGGGCGTACTGACGACGAAGGCATTGGATTTTGCGGAAGTCCTGAACAATTGGGCAATCCGCGAACGGGTGTTCTCGTTGGAATACGAGACGAATGTGGCACTGCGTCGGCAAACCGGTCTGAATCTCGATCTGACGATCGACGAAGAAGACATCCGGCTCATCGCGGGAACCATGGGCCGGTTCCGGAATTTCCGCGACGTAGGGCTGCAGATCTTCCAGTCGGCAAAAATTGTCCGTTCCCAGGATCGGAGCTAGGCATGATGGCGGGTTCGACACCAATCGGCTTCGCCGGCCAAGATACGCTTCGCTGGTTCCGAAAGTCGGGGAGCCTGCTCGTGGGGGTCGTGGCACTTTGGGGCGTCGCAGCCGCTTGGTCTCAGGGCGGCAGCGGCGGCATTGATGGCTTGGACCCCTTCATGCCTACCTTCCACGAGAAGCCGCCTCCGCAATTCGAAGATGACCTGCTGCCTTACATCGAGGAGCGCCCGGTGCAGCGCTCTGTGCCATCCGGCCCCAACAATGGCGCCGGGCAGCTCATTCGAGTAGCCGAAACTTTCAGCGTGCCAGGCGCCGAATTGCTCGACAGAGAAGAAATCAGCGCGGCGACTTCATACGACCGTGCAGTGAAGGCGTCGATTTCAGCCACGGACAGTCGCGTACCTGAGCCGGCCGTGATCTCACTGCTGCTTGTGGGCGCGATGCTGATGCGCCCTCGCCGATAGCGGACGTTGCTGGCCGTCTTATCTGGCGCGTCGCACGGCTATTCGTTCGTGGCCTCGTCGCGAGACATTCGAGAAACCGGCTGAGCTTTGAATCGCCAGCCGGTTTCTCGGCTTTTCTCATCGTATGCGCCCCGATGCCTCGACATAGCCGGAATCATCCTCACGCCATCTCAACTGTCGCAACGTCCGTGTAGAAAAATTTCATCGCAAATGTCGATATATCTCGCCGTGCGCGGTTGCATTGCACCGTGTGATTCGCTATATTGACGAACTGATAGGGCGTCTGTATTCCAAGATTCTCCCTGAATGTTTGCCTGGTGCTACCCCGGAGGGAAAAGGAAGACGCGCTGGGATCGGCGGGCCGAGTTGATCGGCCCGCCTTTTTTTTGCCTGCGCTCTCGTGCGCGACCGGCCATCACCCTAGCGCCGGGTCTAGACTCGGAAGAACTGTCCGGCGATCGACATTTGACGAATCCTGATGTTCACTCACAATGGCGCAACCACATGCCAGCATCTGCGTGGTCACCGGCCCATCCCCTCGTCAAGCGGGTGCTTGCGCAGCCGCATGAGTTTGAATTCCTGCAGTTGCTTCACCTCATCATGCGACTGGCGCCGGAGCGAGTCGCGATTGGGCGTCAAGGTCCGCCGCGGCAAGAGGCCGTCGCGCTACGGCCATCGCTATCGTTGGCTTTTCCCGTGGCTGATATCGAGAGTGCCGGCTGGCGCGAGGATGCCGCTACGCCGCGTGGTCAGTTGCACCTGACCACGACATTCCTGGGCCTCTATGGCAGTGACTCGCCATTACCGACGCATTTCACCGAAGCGCTCCTGCCCGAGCAACCTGACGATGAGCTTGTGCGCGGTTTTCTCGACCTGTTTCATCACCGGTTGCTGAGCCTGCTTTTTCGCGTCTGGGAAAAATATCGCTACTACGTGACGTTGCGCCCGACCGCCGACGATCCGATCTCGTTCGCGCTGCGAGGATTGAGCGGGGTCGCAACGACCGACACGCTCGAGCGCCTCGGCGTGCCGCCGCTGCGGCTGTT
Source organism: uncultured Planctomycetales bacterium (assembly GCA_964418235.1). Classification (GTDB taxonomy): domain Bacteria; phylum Planctomycetota; class Phycisphaerae; order UBA1845; family Fen-1342; genus CAYQLG01. The sequence goes on along the minus strand of CAYQLG010000002.1, from coordinate 36,973 downwards.
TCGTTATGCGGGGCTGCTGAACCAGCGGCCGCGCTCGGCCGTCGGGCTGGAGGGATTGCTGAGCGACTATTTCGGCGGGGCGCCGTGCGCGGTTATTTCGTGCGTGGGGCGTTGGCTCCCGCTGTCGCCGGGGCAGCAAAACCGTCTCGGACGTGCCAATTGCGGGTTGGGGGCCGAGCCGGCCCCCGGTCATCCGCCGGGGGTGCTGTTGTTGGGTGAGCGGAAACATGACCGCAGCGGCAAGTTCCGCATACGCATCGGCCCCGTCGGACTGCGCGAGTTCGAACAGTTCATCCCCGGGCAGCCGGGCGCCGAAGAACTGCGGCGAATCGTGAGCTATTTTCTCAGCGATCCGCTGTTGTTTGAAGTCGAGGTGATTCTGCGCGGCGAAGAAGTGCCCGAGCAGCAATTCGCCGAGCGTGGCGTGATCGGCAGGCTCGGCTGGAGCAGTTGGTCCAAGTCGCGCCCCTGCCCGGACAAGTCGGTGCTGTTTGAATATGCGCGGGCGGTCTGACCGCGTCTGTGCCGGCCCACACTGGCGGCGTTATCTGTCGCGCTTCTCGGGCGGTCTTGGGCCGACGCTCTTCATCGGCCTGTGAAAAAAAAGACCCGCTCTCTTCCGACTAGAGAGCGGGTCCAATACGATAAGCAAGACGGGCGAGCCGAGCTACATCCTGCTTACCCTTCTCCACCCCGTGTGGAGAAGATTTCCATGACAGACAGAACCGGCCCGATCGCAAGAAAATTCCCCGCGGGCCATATTTTTCTGATCCCTACTCTGATTCTCCTAACCCTTGTCAGAGCAAAGCGCTACGGCTCGACTTTTCGCCGGCAATGGGCCGCGCCCGACCTTTTTCGGGCATAATGCGCCAGCCATGGCGGCCGAGCCGACCCAGCACTGTCCGGAATTCACGCGCGTCATCGAGCGCGCCCGCGAGAAGCTGCCGAAGAGCGAACACCGCGCGGTCGATACCCATCTCGCGGCCTGTCCCGCGTGCCTCGAAACCTACGCCGCGCGCACGCGCGCGCGGTTTCCGCAACTGCCCCAATACACCGTGATCGACCGGATCGGCTCCGGCGGCTTTGGCGTGGTCTACAAGGCCGTCCACCACCACACGCGCCGGATTGAGGCCATCAAAGTCCTCTTCGAAAAATCACCGGCGCGCCTCGCCTATTTCGCAAATGAAGTGCAGGTGGCCGCCGCGCTGCACCATCCCAACATCGCGACGCTTTATGGCGCACAACTCGCGACCCCGCCCTTCTATTTCTCGATGGAGTTCGTCGATGGGCGGCAGCTTTCCGAGCTGCTGGCCGATCGCTCGTTCACGCTCCTCGACCGCATCGCGCTGCTGCGCGAGATTGCCGGCGCGGTCGGCTACGCCCATGAGCAGGGCATCGCGCATCGCGACCTGAAACCGCAGAACATTCTGATCGATGCGCAGCGACACCCGCGCATCCTCGACTTCGGCATCGCCAAACGGCTCGCGCCGCAGCCCGGTGAAATCATCGATCATGAGGGTTTGCTCGGCACCTATGGCTACATCGCGCCGGAACAAGCCACGCGCAAGCCAACCGATCATCGCGTCGATATCTATGCACTTGGCGCGCTCCTCTTTCATGCCGTGACCGGCGAGCATCCGCGCCTCGTCAGCCGATCCACGCGAATCGCACCGCTCCTGATCAAGCGGCACGTGACCCGCGCCCGCGATCTCGCCGCGATGATCGAGCGCTGCGTCATGCCCGATCCGGAGGCGCGCTACCCTAACGCCGAACTCCTCGTCACCGACCTCGACAACTATCTGCAGGGGCGCCCCGTCCTCGCGCGCGGCGACGGCGGCTGGCTCTACTCGCTCCGCCGCGTCGCGGGCTTCGTGAATCGTCAATATCCCGTGCACGTCGGCGTCTCGATCGCGGCATGCTGCGGCGTGCTGTTGACGCTGCTGTTCTGGAACATCGGCGCGCGCTGGTTCAGAGCTGGATCGCCGGGGCCGCCGCTCGCGCTGATCGCAATCACGCCTCAGACGATCGCGGCGTTGCAGCATGGCCCGCTTGCGGAGCGCTTTCCGCGGGCAAGCCCGCTAAACCGGCAGACCTTCCGGCCGATCTACGGCTATCTGCTCGAGCGGCTGGCGGTCGCGGCGCCGCGCGCGGTCGCGTTTGACATGTACTTTCACCATTGCGCACCGGACTTCGACGAGCCGTTCGTGGCCGGCATCCGGCGCATCGGCGCGCCGGTCGTCGTTGGCAGCGATAAATTCGGCGTGAACTTTGAGCCGCAGCTCTGCCCGACGTTGGCGGCGGAGGTCGCGGCTGTCGGCGTCCTGGTTTCCGAATCGCCGGGGCAACTCACGACCGAATGGCTCTATGTGCTGGGGATCGAGCGCGGCTTCGAAAGACCGGTGCCGAGCCTGGCGCTGCAAACTTTCGCCGCGGCGCGGCATGCCGACGCGCGGCTGGAGCTGGCGCGGCAGGAAGATCGCCTGGAATTGCGCTATGCCAAGAAGCAATTTTCATCAACCGAGAGCCGCTACTACGCCGACACCGACGCGGTCGCGTTTCACACCATCAGCCGCGTTGCCGGGCGTCATAGCTGGGTGCAGACGGGCGACAAGATCGTGCTCGGACGCTATCGGCTCGACGCCGCACTCGCGTGGCAGACTCAGGCGCAGAGCCTCGAAGACGTGCTGGTCGCATCCGATGAGACCATCCGGGCGCGCTTCGGCGGGCACGTCGTGCTGGTCGGCTTCATGTTGCCCGGACATGACGAGCATGTGCTCAAGACGGGGCAGGTGCTGTATGGCTGTGCGGGGCAGGCGGCGGCGCTGGCAGCGGCGCTGCGCGGCGATGAACTGGTGCGTTACAAGCGACCCGAGGTAGCCTTCCGCGTAGTGGCCGCCTGTGCGGGGGCGGTGCTGCTGGGAAGCCGGCTGCGCCTGCCGCGGCATTGGCCGGCCCGATCGGTCGTCATCGGCACAGGCGGGGTGGGATTGTGCGGGCTGGCTGCGGCGGCATATTTTGCGGTGCGTGTGGCGAATCCGCTGGCGATCGAATTAGGGATGATCGGCGCGTGTCTGCTGATTGCGGGCAGCCTCGCGGCGCTGGCGGCCTATCTCCGCGAGCGCGATACAGCACTCGCGCCGGGCGCCACCTGGGATATTCACGATGTGACGATCGCCACAACGCTGCTCAAGACCACCCGCACGATCAGCCAGACCGGCCCAGTCGCCGGCTCGACCGGCGCGTAGCGTTGTTGGGCGTTACTCGCGGAATTATCGCGCCGGCGGAATTCACTGAGGCTCGTGGGCGACGATGCCCCCTGCGGCGCCAAGCACGTGCCGTGATAAAATGCATTGCTGAATCGGGGCGGAGCCTGGTCCGACGCCACGATGGCGGGGCGACTCGCCGCGGCGGTCCAAGGCATGACATGACGGAGCCGCATGCGATGATCGCGCCATGCGCAGCACGACCAGACCGGCTTGATTACCTCGGGCTGCGCATGTCAGCGGCGGAGTTTCTGGCGCTTCCGGAGACAGATGAGCGTTATGAGCTGGTTGACGGAGTGATTCTCATGTCGCCGTCCGCATCATGGGGGCATCAACGCATCGTGACCGAAATTCTGACGCAACTGACAGTATTCCTGAGAGATCATCCAATTGGTGTTGCGGTCATGGATATCGATGTGAAACTTCGCGACGACCTCGTCCTGCGCCCGAATGTGGTCTATCTCTGCGCTGATAAAGCGGCGCGCGTGAAGCGGCAGGTCATCGAACCGCCGGACCTCGTCGTCGAAGTCGTGTCGCCCGGCGCGGCCCGGCGTGACCTGAACGAAAAGCGCAGCGATTACGAGGCCGCCGGCGCGGCGGAGTATTGGGTGATCGATCCGCAGACGGGTGAATTCCATTTCTTCACGCTCAGCGGCGGGCGCTATGCTCCATTTGCCTCGACCGGCGAGCGGCTCGCGTCGAAGATCATTCCGGGGTTTGAAATGAATCTCGAGCGGCTGGGGAAGTTGTTCTAGCGCAGATTCGATTGAACTGTAGCGTCGGCCCGCTGTGGCCGACGGCGAACCGCCCCGCTGTGGCCGACGGCGAATCGGCGCCGTGGCCGACGGCGCTTTGGCCAACGGCAATTCGGCTGCGATCCGCCGTCGGGCAAGGACACCCGACGCTACAGGAAAAATGAAACCGCTCTCCGCGCCCCCTGAACGCTGTCACTGGAATCAAAGCCGTTTGCTGAATAACTGATCTCGTGCGGCAACTGGTCGCGGCGCCTGTGTTTCGAGACTTGCAGCCCAGCGTCCCCGGGGATTTTTCCAGCAATCGGCCAGTTCAACCAAATTCACAAGTGCTTGATGGTCGGCTTCGCAGCGCCGCCGATAGAGCTTGACCGAGCATGGATTCCTGGCGCCCTCTGCTCGGTTACTCAGCACACTATGTCGCCGGCGGGCCGCTGGAAATAATCACGCGGCTCGGCCGCAGGACGCGTTCGTGCATCTTCCAGCCGCGGGCGACTTCCTGAAGGACAACGCCGGCGGGCGTATCGGCGCTGGGTTGCTGCAAGAGCGCCTCATGCACCGAAGGGTCGAATGCGGCGCCGCGCGCCGCGATCGGCTCGATCCCGCGTGACTTCAGCACCTTCAGAAACTGCTCATACGTGATCCGCACGCCCTCGGCGACCGTCTTGATGTCGGTCGCGGTCGGGGCCGATTCCTGCGTGCGCTCCAGATCATCGAGCACGTTCAGTAAATCGCGCGCGAAGCCGGACTCGGCGAAACGCAGGGCGTCTTCCTTCTCCTGGCGCACGCGCCGCTGCTGATTTTGCATCTCCGCGATCAGCCGCAAGTTCTGCTGTTGCAGCTCTGCGATTTCCTTGCGGAGCGTCTCAACCAGTTCTGCCTCGGGAGACTCAGCCGGCGCCTGGACATCGATGATCTCGGACTGCCCGGCGGCCGGGTCGATCTTCATTGTGGCGTCTTCACTCATGCCATCTTCCTCCGCATTCATCGATCCTATTCGTTGCAGACTGCGGGTGGTGTCACGCCGTGGCCGACGGCGTCGCCGCGCTGTAGCGTCGGCCCTCTGTGGCCGACGGCGGATCGCGGTCTACCATGCTTTTCTCACCGAAGGCGCACCGCGCCCAGCGCACGTTTCACACCGATTCGGCGTCGCGCACGGTGTCCCGACGCTACAGGCCGGGCAACGCACCGGCGGGCACGCTGACGCGACCGCACGAACTCCCCGGCTTACTTCTGCTCGCCCAGGCCCGTGAAATAATCCGCCACTTTGGCCCAGAATCCTTTCGTCTCGGGCAGGACATTCTTGTCCTCCGTCGCGGCGTATTTGCGCAGCAGTTCCTCCTGCGCCTTGCTCAGCCTCTTGGGCACTTCGATCAAGACCTGCACGATTTCATCGCCTAGCCGTTGCGACTGGAGATTGGGCAGCCCCTGCCCCGCCAGCTTGAACGTCGCGCCGTGCTGCGTGCCCGGTGGAATGCGCAACGGCGATTTGCCGCGCAGCGTCGGCACGTCGATCTCGGCCCCGAGCGCCGCTTCGGTAAAGCTGATCGGCAGCCGACAGATCAAGTGATCGCCCTCGCGGTCGAACAACTCATGCTCTCGCACACGCACCACGCAGCGCAGATCGCCGCGCGTGTTGGCCGACTGGCCCGGCTCGCCCTCGCCGCGGATGCGAACGCTCTGGCCGTCGTCAATGCCGGGCCGAATCTTCACGCTGAGAACGCGCTCCTGCGGCGAGCGACCCGCGCCGCCGCAACTCTGGCACGGCTTCTCGATGATCGTGCCGCGCCCGCGGCAACTCGGACACTCCGTCACCGTGCGTGTTACGATGAAGCCGAGATTCGACTGCCGCTCGACCTGTCCATAGCCGCCGCAGGTCTTGCACTTCCGCCGGGACGAGCCTGGCTCGGCGCCCTGTCCCGAGCAGTGTTCGCAGATGTCATTTCGCCGAAAACGGATGGTCTTCTCGACGCCGGTGAGCACGTCCCGCAGGTCGATCTCAATCACGGTCTGGATGTCGATGCCGCGATCGGCGCGCCGTCCGAATCCGCCGCCGAAGACATCGCCGAAGAGATCGCCGAAAATGCTGGCGATGTCTTCGACGCGCATGCCGGAGAAATCATGCATGCCTTGACCGTTAAGGCCGGCATGGCCGAACTGGTCGTAACGCTGGCGCTTGTCGGCGTCGCTGAGCACTTCGTAGGCTTCGGAGGCCTCCTTGAAGCGCTCTTCCGCGCCGGCTTCCTTGTTTTTGTCGGGGTGATACTTGAGTGCGGCCTGTCGAAAGGCACGCTTGATCTCATCCGCCGAGGCCGAGTTGGCAACGCCGAGGACTTCGTAATAATCGCGCTTCTGTGCCACGTCGCTACGTCTCGCTTTGTGTGGATCAGTTCGATCGGCAATGCTAAGCGTATCGAAAATTCAGGGGCGCTCGCTGTGCTCGCGAAACGCCCCTGACGCTCTCTCCTCCAAACAGTCGTGAACTTTGCGGGCTGCGAAGTTGTGCCCGCAGCGTCCGTAGCGTCGCCCTCAGTGGGCGACGTCGTTCCCGGCAGGAGTCGGCGCACTTCAGACGCTACGCCGGGTACGGAGCACCGACGCTACAGACAGCCATGCAATCGCCGGTCCGCCGTGGCCTCCATGCGGGTTTACGCACTGGCCGCGCTTACCGCGTCACACCCTCAATGTCCTTGTGCTTGTCCTCTTTGTATTCGGTGCACAGGACATCCGTCGTCAGCAGCAGGCCCGCGACGCTCGCGGCGTTTTGCAACGCGACGCGGCAGACTTTCGCCGGATCGATGATGCCCGCTTCGAGCATATCGACGTACTCGCCGGTGGCGGCGTTGAAGCCGAAGTTCTTGCCGCGCGTGAGCACTTCATCGACGACCACGCCGCCGTCGTGGCCGGCGTTTTCGGCGATCGTACGGGCCGGAAATTCGAGCGCCTTGGCGATCAGGTGATAGCCGTAGGCCTCGTCGCCCTCGAGTTTCTTCGCGGCGTCTTTGACGGCCTTGATCGCGCGGAGATACGCGACGCCGCCGCCCGCGACGATGCCCTCTTCGGCCGCCGCCTTGGTGGCATGGAAGGCGTCGTCGACGAGATCCTTACGCTCTTTCACCTCGATCTCGGTGACGCCGCCGACGTGCACGACCGCGACGCCGCCGGTCAGCTTGGCGAGTCGCTCCTGCAGCTTCTCGCGGTCATAGTCGCTGGTGGTCTTGTCGATCTGCTGGCGGATCTGCTCGATGCGGGCGTCGATTTCCTTCTTCTTGCCGGCGCCTTCGACGATCGTCGTATTGTCCTTCGTCACGACGACGCGTTTGGCCCGGCCCAGGTGCGCCACGTCGACGCTTTCCAGCTTGACGCCGATGTCTTCGCTGACAAACGTGCCGGCGGTCAGCGTCGCGATGTCGCCGAGCATGGCTTTGCGACGATCGCCGAAGCCCGGGGCCTTCACCGCGCAAACCTGGAACGTGCCGCGCAGGCGATTGACGACGAGCGCCGCGAGCGCATCGCCCTCGACATCTTCGGCGATGATCAGGAGCGGCTTGCCCGCGGTGAGGATCTTCTCGAGTAGCGGGACAAACTCGCGCAGCGAGCTGATCTTTTTCTCATAGATCAGGATAAACGGATCATCGAGCACGGCTTCGAGGGTGTTCGGATTCGTGATGAAGTAGGGCGAGATGAAGCCTTTGTCGAACTGCATGCCTTCGACGTGCTCCCACGTCGTCTCCATGCCCTTGCCCTCTTCGATTTCGACGACGCCGTCCTTGCCGACCTTTTCAAACGCCTCGGCCAGCAGCTTGCCGATCTCGCGATCGCCATTGGCGGAGATCGTCGCGACGCGGGCGTTGTCGTCCTTGCCGCGGACCTTGGTGGCCTGCGACTTCAGGTTTTCGACGACGACCTCGACCGCCGCATCGATGCCGCGCTTGATCGCCATCGGACTGTGGCCGGAGGTGACGAGGCGGAGGCCCTCAGAGAAAATCGCCTCGGCCAGGACGGTGGCGGTGGTGGTGCCGTCGCCGGCGACGTCGCCGGTCTTGCTGGCGACTTCGTTGACGAGCTTGGCGCCCATGTTCTGGAACGGCTCGGCCAGCTCGATTTCCTTGCTAACGGTGACGCCGTCCTTGGTGATGCGCGGGTTGCCCCACGATTTTTGCAGGATGACGTTGCGGCCGACCGGGCCGAGCGTGCTCTTCACGGCCCGGCTGAGGGCCTGCACGCCGGCGAGAATCTCGCGCCGCGCGCGGTCGGAGTAGATGAGTTGTTTAGCGGGCATAGGGTGTCCTTCGTGATAGTTCGAATCGTTCGTGAACGCGAGTCTGAGTTAACAGTGTCGAGTAGCGAGTAGCGAGTGAAGACGAGCAGGCCATGTCTTCCACTCTTAACTCGCTACTCATAACTCGCTACTCTTCACTTAGTCCTGCACTGCCAGCACGTCGGACTCGCGGAGAATCTGGTACTTCTCGCCGTCGATCTCGATCTCGGTGCCGCTGTACTTGCCGTAGAAAACGCGGTCGCCGACCTTCAGCGACATCTGGCCGCGCTCGCCGCTGTCGAGCAGCTTGCCCGGCCCGACCGCGATGACCGCGCCCTGCTGGGGCTTCTCACGGGCGCTGTCAGGCAGGACGATGCCGCCGCGGGTGCGCTCTTCGGCCTCAAAGGGCTGAACGATGACGCGGTCCTCGAGCGGACGGATGTTCAGATCAGTACGAGCTTTCGACTTCGGTGCGGTAGCAGTTGCGGTTGCCATATCAGGGGTTCTCCGTTGGTTGTTGGCTTATCAAAATACTGGAATTAGGAATTTCGAATAGCGAATAACGAAATTGGCCTTCGACGCTCCCGATCGTTGTCATCGCGGCTCCACAATCGCTTCACCGCGCGAATCGACAAACTTCATTCGTTCTTCGCTCTTCGTCATTCGAACTTCTTACATCATGTCATCCATGTCGCCCATTCCACCCATGCCGCCCATTCCACCCGGGCCGCCGCCGTGGTCGTGGCCGCCGCCGGCGTCCTTGTCTTTCGGGGCTTCGGCGATCAGGCAGCTTGTGCTGAGCAGAATTCGGGCGACGCTGCTGGCATTTTCGAGCGAACTGCGGACGACCTTCGCCGGGTCGATGATGCCGAACTTCATCATGTCGCCATACTCGCCGGTGTCGGCGTTGAAGCCGAAGCTCATGTTGTCATGGGCTTCGACCTTCTTCTGCACGACCGCCGGCTCATAGCCCGCGTTCCCTGCGATCTGACGCAGCGGTGCAGTAGTCGCGTGGCGGATGATGTCGACGCCGACCTTCTCGTCGTCGCCCTTGATCTTGATCTTGTCGAGGGCCGCACGCGCGCGAATCAGCGCCACGCCGCCGCCGGGGACGACGCCCTCTTCGATCGCCGCGCGGGTCGCGTGCAGGGCATCTTCGACGCGGGCCTTCTTCTCTTTCAGTTCGCTCTCGGTCGCAGCGCCGACGTTGATCTGTGCGACGCCGCCGGCGAGCTTGGCCAGCCGCTCCTGCAGCTTCTCGCGGTCATAGTCGCTGGTGGTTTTCTCGATTTCCTTGCGGATCAGCTCGATGCGGCCCTGAATCGACTTGCTGTCGCCGGCCCCCTCGATGATCGTCGTGTTTTCCGAGTCGATGCGGAGCTTCTTGGCCTGGCCCAAGTCGGCGATCTGCACATTGTCCAGCTCGATGCCGAGGTCTTTGAAGATCGGCTTGCCGCCTGTCAGGATCGCGAGGTCTTCGAGCATCGCCTTGCGGCGGTCGCCATAGCCCGGGGCCTTGACCGCGCAGATGCTGAGAATGCCGCGCAGCTTGTTGACGACCAGCGTCGCGAGCGCCTCACCCTCGACGTCTTCGGCGATGATGAGCAACGGGCGCTTGGCCTGTGCGACCTTCTCGAGCAACGGCACAAGCTTGGTCACGCTGCTGATCTTGTCTTCGTAAACCAGCACGAATGCCTTGTCGAGTTCGACTTCCATTTCGTCGGCGTTGGTCACGAAGTGCGGGCTGAGATAGCCGCGGTCAAACTGCATGCCTTCGACCACCTCGGTCGTGGTGTCGAGGCTCTTGCCCTCTTCGACCGTGATGACGCCGTCTTTGCCGACCTTCGTGAAGCAGTCAGCGAGAATCTCGCCGACACCGCGATCGTTGTTCGCCGAGATCGAGGCAATGTTGATGATGTCGTCGGTCTTCTTGGCGTCGAGCTTGACGGGGCGGGCGATGCGCTTGAGTTCTTCGACGATGGCGCGAACGCCGGCTTCGATGCCGCGGTTGATGCCGTTCGGATCGTGACCCGCCACCACGGCCCGCAGCCCCTCGCGATAGATCGCTTCGGTCAGGACGGTCGCCGAGGTCGTGCCGTCGCCGGCGACGTCGCTGGTCTTGCTGGCGGCCTCTTTGACGAGCTGTGCGCCCATGTTCTCATACTTGTTATTCAGCTCGATCTCTTCGGCGACGGTCACGCCGTCCTTGGTCACGTTCGGCGCGCCCCAGCCCTTGTCGAGAACGGCATTTCGCCCGCGCGGACCGAAGGTGCTCTTGACCGCCGCCGCAAGCTTCTCAACCCCCGCCAAAATGGCCTTCTGCGCCTCCTGATCAAACGCGAGCTGCTTGGCCGCCATTCGTATCTCCCTTTCGTGAATCCTGCTTTGGTTATTCGGGTGCCGCAGGCTGCGCCAGCGGCCCGGTCATCTGCCCAACTTCAGAACCAGTTTCAGCGGGGCCGCACCTGTCGGGCCGCGGTAAGATCACTGCCATGAAACAAACTGGCTCCTCGGCTGAATAGGAGAGCAACTGCCGTTCCATCCGCGGATTCGTGCCGGCAAGTCGTCCGTGTTTCATAACATATTGTGAAAAATAAACTTGCGACCAGCATTCTGCTCGATTTTGAAATCATTCTGGCTGCATGCAGAACTTCGCTGTCGGCCTGACAGTGCCAAAACGACACACGACCTACCGGTCGGTACAAGAAGCCTGGCAGGCTCACGACGACTCGGTGATAGCGGGATGACTATCCGAACTTCAAAACCAGCAACTCCCCGGCTGACCTGAACGCCTCACCACTGCAATAGCTGCTCATCTGAACGCCATGCACGAGGGTCGCCGTTCGTTGTGGCTGTGGAGCTTAGCACTCAACGCAGCGTCCGGAGTATCCGATTGCATCCGCTACACGCCGTCGGCCACGGAGGGCCGACGCTACAGCACGGGCAAGGGGCCTGCTCTGCTGCCATGCATTGTGGCAGGAACCGCATTGGGATTCTGCGGTCGGTCAGCGCGTTACGCGAACCGCCGATCGGAGCAGCACATCCTCGACCGGAACATCCTGAAAGCCCGACCGCGAGCCGGTCTGCACCTGGGCGATGCGGTCGATCACTTCCAGGCCATCGATGACGCGGCCAAAGACCGTGTAGCCGGGGTTGGTGGCGGATCGATCGAGGCTCGTGTTGTCGATGAGGTTGACATAGAACTGCGACGTGGCCGAATTGGGGTCGTTGGTGCGCGCCATCGCGATCGTGCCGCGCTCGTTGCGCAGGCCATTATCCGATTCGATCTGAATCGGATCGCGCGGATCCTTGGGCGTCAGCCCCGGACCGAAGCCGCCGCCCTGCACGACGAAGTTGGGAATCACCCGGTGAAAGATCGTGTTGGTGTAGAAGCCGTCATCGACATAGCGCAGGAAGTTGTCGACGCTGATCGGCGCGCGCTGCCGGTCAAGCTCCACGGTGAACGCGCCGAACGACGTGGTCAGCCGCACGCGCGGCGACTGGGTCTGGCCGCCCGACGTGTTGACCGTGACCACGATGCGATCGGTGGAGGTGCGGCGTTGGTTGTCCGTGACCTGCAACTCAAACTCTAGGCGCAGCTCGGTGTTGTTGTCTGCCAGCGCCGGGGCGGTAAACGTGACAACCGCCTGCTCGCTCGAGCTGAGCACGACGCTCGTGCCCGAGGTCTGCAACCAGCGGAACGTAAGCTCCTGACCGGAGCTGCTCGAGCCGTTCAGCGTCGCCACCGAGCCGGTTTGCACAGTCAGATCGGCGCCGGCGTCAGCCCGCGGTCGATTGGAGCCAAAGCCCGACCCGCCGCCCCCGCCGCCAAACCCGAAAGTCGGCGCACGGTAGTTGGGATCGGCGCGGACGACCGTACTGGCCTCGGCGCTGCCGAAGTCGCCCAGTTCATTTGTCGTGGTGACGAGGAAGCGCAGGGTCTGCTCGGCGGACAACGAAGGCGCAGTGAAGCCGGCAACCGCCGCATTCGCATCGCGAATCGAGACGCCGTAGCCGCCGATTTGCAGCCACGAATAGGTAATCGCGCCGCCGTCCTCCGGGCCGGTCGCCTCGGCGGTCAGCGTGACAGTCTCACCGACTCGGGCCGACCGGCTGGCGCTGGCCAGTGTCTGAATTTCGAGCCGCTCGCTCGGTGTGTCGCCGCCAGTGTCGGCGGTGTTAGGGCACCCGGGCAATTGCAATTGCGCGATGACCATCCCGGTAAGCAGCAGCAAGGTGATCCGAGGCATGAATACGCACTCCAGTATGACACTCGCATCTATCGGACGCGAGACGGCTCGTACAAACTCATTGGGCGTCACGGGCGCAGTCCATTCGCATCGACTGAGCCTGGCGCGCAAGCTTGTGCCATTATACCTGCGGCGTCCACCCCGCTGAACGCGAAAACGGGGGCGGCGCTAGTCCTCGTCGGCTTGATCCTGGCGTTCTTCGAGCCACGCCATCTGAATGGCCTCCAGCTTGGCCTCGTTGCTGGTTTTCGGATCATCGCCAAATTCAGGCAGTTCGCAAACCCAGCGATGGAGGTCGGTGAAGCGCACCGAGAGCGGGTCGATTTCGGGAAACTTCTCCAATAACACCAGCGCGATGTCTTCGCTGTCGGTCCAGCGTAACTTGGCAGGCATGACAATTCTCCGTGAGTTTCGGCGAATACAGCCTGGTCGGCGCGCGGCCGGCGCCGCCCGCCTCGCCGCCGGTATAGTATGCCGCTCGGATGGTAGGCCATTGCCGCCGATGTGTCGCTGCCGACGTGAACCGAGCCGCTGATTCTGTTGGCGCCCCGGCGGCTCGACGCCGGCTGCCTGCCGTGGAGAATCTGCCATGATTCGTTCGGTTGTGATTGTCGGACTGATGGGGTTGGCCGGGCTTTTCGGATATTACTACTTCACCAGCCCGGCCACCGGCGACTGGAAGAGCCGGGCCCAGACCGCCGCGGCGCGCGTCGGCGACAAAGTGCTCGATGAAAGCGTCGCGACCGCGGTGTATACGCAACTCGTGGCCAAGTACGGTCGCGAGGCGCTCCGCTATCTGCATGTGCACCACGACAGCGGCAAAGTCCTCGTCTATGGACTGCTGCCGCCGAACATCTCCGCCGACACACTGCGAACCGACGCGGCAAAAGTTCCGGGAGTCAGCAGCGTCACGCTCATCGTGCAGCCTCGGCCTGAGGATGTGTTTGGCGGCGCGGCCAAGCCTTGAGGCGCCGGGCCGAGAGTTGCCAAGCCTTGAGATAGCTGATCGCCCCACTCCCATCCACGCGCACTGGCCAGGCCCGCCGCGTTCAACACGGCGGCGCGTCATTTTGGCGGATGACACCGCGCGAGCCAGCGTCACGTGACCCCGACCGCGTGCCTCCGATGCTGTCTGCAACCAGTTCTCATCGCTGGCCATGCGTGACACGCCCGTGCCAAAGTTGTGCCTCTGGCGTCTGGTTTTGGCCGGCTCCAGCGCGGCGGCTCGCGGCGGCCTTGGCAAAAAATTAACAAAAAACATGCCAATCTTGCGTACTGGATGGACCTGTGAACAGTGCGCATGCGCATTGATAGTTTGAGGTTATGGTCGTAGCGTGCGCGCACGGCAAGACACGAACAGCGATGCCGAATTTAACATTTCAAAAATCAAGCCTTAACAGTGCGTGACTACGCTACGCATCCAAATCAAGTCTGAGGAGTGGCAAGAGGCATTCGTTCTCGTGCGCGCTGGTCTGGCGCAGCGGGTTCACCGGCGAGGCCGAGGCTCGCCGACGTAGGAATTACAGCAAGGCGTTTCGCCGTGTTGGCACGAGACGGCGATCGTCTTGAACGTGGTTTTCATTAGGCGTTAGCGGTGGAGCGTGTGCGAAATCGATCCGGTTGATTTCGCGAAACCTTAAAGCGGCGACAGCGCAGACCTAACCTCAGTCCGGTCTGCTGTCGTCCATGGAGCAGGCGTAATGCGTGACAATAAGAGTTTGCGGTCTTCTCAAACGCGCGGAAAGATCTCGCGCCGCCTCGTTGGCGCGGGTGGCCGGTCGGCGTTCACTTTGATCGAATTGCTGGTCGTGGTGGCCATCATTGCGGTGTTGATCTCGATTCTCCTGCCGAGCCTGAGCGCGGCGCGCCGCTCGGCCCGTGCGACCAAGTGCGGCGTCAATCTTCGCTCCGCCGGCCAGGCTGTGATGACATACGCCTCGGAGAACGGCGGCGGATTGCCGGCTTCCTATCTTTACGCCAATAACCACGCCGCCGCTTATGACCTTGGGCAGCAACGACGTGCCGATCGCGATCAGTTCGGTTATGTGCACTGGTCGTTCTACCTCTTCAATCGCGGCCAGGCCAAAGACGGCACGTTCCAGTGCCCGGAGGTTGCGAAGGGCGGCCATCCCCGTACATTCCCGGGTCGCGATCTGCGCAACTGGGATGCCGGTCAATTGGATGGCGTCGGCAGCCCTGCTTCGGCCACCGCCGTCGTCGAAGACAAGCAGGCCACCCGCGTCGCCTATGCCGGCAACGCCGCGATTTTTCCCCGCAACAAGTTCAATCGCGCGGCGTTTGAGGATGGCGGCGGCAGCGCGCAGCGCTTCAACGTTTTTGTCAAGGATTCGCAAATCGAAGGTCCGGGCAACACGATCCTCGCCGCCGAGTATTACCAGGATTGGCGCCTGATTGGCCGCGTTGTCTCCGAGGTCGGCGGCAGCCGCGATGCGACCAGCTTGGCTCACCGCCCCATCAACGTGTTCTCACAGGATAGCGGCCAGCAAGGCGATCCATATTCCAATGAGCCGGGCGGCAGCATCACGATTGCCGGCCGCACCGAGGATTATTCCGGGTTCAGCTATACGCCCGGCATCACCGGCACATCCGGCGGCGGCGGCGGCGACCTAACCTATGGCATTCGCTCCGAAAGCGAAGTGCAGCAGTTTGTGCGGAGCGGCGGCGGCAGTGGCGGCCTGCGCGAGGTCAATCTGGTCGGCCGTCACCACCCCGGCGGCGACAACCTCGGCGGCACCGGCAACTTCCTCTATGCCGACGGCCACGTCGAGCGCACCACGATCATGAAGACCATGAAGGAGCGCCAGTGGGGCACGCGCTTCTATAGCCTGACGGGCGTTACGTTGATCTTCGACCGCTTCCGCGGCGTGGTCAATTAACTCCGCAGGAGCGGACTTTCTGGGGCAATCAGCGTTCTCGCCGGGAGGTGCGGGGACGCTCTGCGCCAAAAAATTGTGAAGAACGGCACGCGCCCTCCGCGCGTGCCTCGTGTTTGCTGGGTGTCTGTGACTTTGACCAGGAGGCTTCGAATGATGCGAAATCGGTTTGTGCGCGAGACATGTACGGCGATGTGTATCGCCAGCATGTCCATCCCGAGCTTTGCCGGCTCGGCGTCTGTCTCAGTGACTATTGACAATGGCTGCGGCGTCGCCGGCCCTACTTCGGGCCAGATCAACGGCTCGGGCGCGACGCTCTTCGTTCCGTTTTTCCGTGCGATTAACTCGACCCATGACGATCTGCCGGACAGCGACGGCGACGGCTGCGCGGGCTTCAACCCGCTCGCCGATCAGTGCGGCAACCCGCTGACCCCCTGCCCGATCGTCGATCAGCTTGCGGCCGACTACATCTCCGGCCAGGCCAGCCTGACCACGCACTGGGCCTTCCAGTACCGCTCGGTTGGCTCGGTCAACGGCTACAACGAGTTCATCGACTCGCAGCTCTGCGGCATTCTTTCGACTTCGGTTCCGTCGGAAGCGGGTCTGCTCAACCGCGGCGAGTGGGCTGTGGGCGGTGTCAAGAATCCGGCAGTGTCGCCGGGCGCCGACTGCCTCACCCCGCTGGCCAGCCCGCCGTGGCCGGCTCGTCGCGGCGATACGCCGGGCGATGGCGATCCGATGAATGACGGCGGCACCCCGCTGTGCATTCAGGACATCCACTTCTCGTTCCTCGACGTGCCGTCGCGCTGGGGTTCGGCGGTTCCGACGCCGGGTCCGGATCAGCGTGCGGACGCGGCTTGGGACCGTGAGCCGGGCGAGCCCGGCTACGGCTTCAACCCGGTTCTGTCGAACGACGGCTGGGATAGCCGTCTGGCTTCGCTGGGTCGCAGCGCGACCTGCCAGCCGTCGGAGAGCCTGAGCGATCCGCGTCTGAACGTGAACGTTTTGTCGCCGGACGCGAACACGATCTTCGACACGAAGGTGGCGTGGGTCGTCGTCAGCTACAACGTCAACCAGGGCGTCGGCAAGAGCAACTTCAACATGACCGATCTGCAGCACCTGTTCACCACGGGCCGCAGCAAGACCGGTGAGAACCTGGCCGCGGTTACCCGCTCGGCCGGCTCGGGCACGCGCAACGCGATCATGAACACGTCGGGCATCGACTCGTCGTGGGGTCGCGGCGACAACATCAACCTCGAGTGGCCGGTCACCAACGCCGCCCACCTCGGTCCCAATCGTCGCGTGTCGAACGGCGAAGGCTCGTCGAACGTCGAGCGCGCCCTGCACGTTTCGCGTCTGGGCGTCGGCTACACCGGCCTCTTCGGCACCGACCGCACGATCGTCGACGTCAACGCCGGCGACTATGAAGTCGCCAACGTCAAGTTTGATGATCGCGGCGGCACGCAGTACGTCCGTCCGAGCATCACCGCGATCGTCGACAACTGCGATCCGAACACCGGCTATCAGATCGGCGGCGAAGGCACGTTCGTGACGCGCGGCAACCCCCTCCAGACCAACACCTCGGCCCCGGATTACATGGGCGCCGAGCGCGGTGCGACCCGTGAGTATCTGAAGAACATTCTTGACTCAATCGGCGCGTACACCGATCCGGGTTCGATCCCGATCGCACAGCGCATGCCGGGCCAGTTCCTCGCCACCAACTTCACGCTGACCGCCGGCATCCGCTGCCTGCCGTCGCTGAACGACGCGTCGGACTTTGAGCCGAACCCGAACTTCCTCCAGAGCGTCCGCGATGCGATCGTGGCGACTACCACCGTGACGGTCCCAGCGTTCGGCGCCGTCCGTCCGACTGGCGAAGTTCCGCGTCGCGCCAACAGCACCGCGGGCGAAGACCCGACGCTGGCCGGCCAGACCTGGCTCGACGGCACGCTCACCTCGGCCACCTCGTACCGCTACATCGGCACGGGCGCGGCCGCCTTCACGATCAACCGCGACGCCACCCTCGGCGCCCGCAACCGCGTGCAGGGTGACATCAACGGCGACGGCGTGCGCAACATCAACGACATCGCCAAGCTCATGGAAGCCGCGAACGCCCTCGATGATGATGCCACCGGCGCGGCCCTGCTGACCTGGGCCTACAACCAGTGCCCGGATGCCGGCTGCACCGGCATGGCCGGCGGCCAGACCGGCGGCAATCACCTCCTGATCCACGTCATCGGCGACTTCGACGGCGACGGCCAGTTCAACGGCACCGGCCCGGACTATGACGCCGCCGGCACGACCTATGTCCGCAACGTCGGCAACCGCGGCACGACCGACGTGCGCTACTTCCTCGACGGTCTGGCCCTTGATCCGGCCTGCACCATCGGCAAGTACGGCCCGGCCCTCAATCGTCGCGCCGCCTTCATCGCGGCGGACAATGCCTGGGCGGCTCTCAACCCCGGCGACAACAACTACTTCAACACCACCGTCGCCAACGGCAGCTACGCCGCCGGCGATGCCCGCTTCGACATCGTTGGTGATGCGGCGGTCGCTCCGGGCGCGGATCCGCGCGGCGCGGACGGCGCGGTCGACGTCGAGGACGTCGACTACGTCGCGGCCAACGTTCACTTTGGCGGCGCCACCCCGGCGACCCGTGACTGGACGAGCACCGATGTCGCGACGACGGCGTGGGTCTACAACGGTCGCGTCCTGACGCTCGACCTGAGCGCTGACATGACCGGCCCGACCGATGCCAACGGCGACGGCGTGTGGGAGCTGGAGATCAGCGCGGCCGACATCGCCGCGATCGAAGCCAAGGGTTGCACCGCCGCCAGCCAGGGCGATTCGAATCGCAGCGGCGCGGTCGACTTCGACGATATCAACTGCTTCGTTGCGGCGCTCGTCGGCGTTGAGGCCTGGAACGGCTGCAACGGCGGCAGCGTCCCGTTCACGCTGGGCAGCTACTACTGCGCCAATGACGTGAATCGCGACGGCTCGGTCAACTTCGATGACATTCCGGGCTTTGTGGCGTGCCTGACCGGCGCGTGCCCGTAATTGCGAGCTGTTTTCGAACATCGATAGCTTGACCCTGGGTTAAACCCCGGCCGGCGGCGCGGAGCTTCCACCGCGCCGCCGGTTTTTTTCCAGCCTTTCCGCCTTCAACTTCTGCTCATCAACGGTATTGCAACACGCGCTTCGCAGATGGTCTTTCAAGACTGCACGCATTCATCTGTTCGTGAGGCGATTCTCGGCCATTCTTGCGCTCGTCTCCCGCCACGGCGCCGGCGCGACCGATAGTTGCAGTACGGATGGAGCCAACCCGATCAGTCCGCTGCGCCACGGAGGGCGCTCGTTTCTCCGCGCGCCGTGGCGCTGGCGATCCACGCCCGCACGTCGAGGCGCCGCCGCAAACACGACCCGATCCAATCAACCACGCCACGATCGCTCGTTCCGCCGGCGGCGTCGACGAAGACCTCCTGGCCCCCTTCCGGGCCTGCTATCTCGACAATCTGGCCGCGCTCTATGCCGCCGACCCAGCCCTGGCGGCGAGGATCGATGAATCGCCCTTCGCGACGACGCCGCTCCTCGAGCCCGCTCGCGCCGGCGCGTTCACACTGCGCGTTTTCGCCGACGATCAGCACCCGGTCTACGTCCATAGCCGGTACGCCCCCCTGAAAGAGGCCGCGGCGCTGCTCGACGCCGCGCGTCCCCCCGGCGAAGCGGCGGAAGCCGCTGCAGGCGGCCAGTCCGATCCTGCCTCAACATCCACGTCCGCCGTTCATGCCAATCCTTCCGCGAAGGCCCAGGCGACGCCCACCGTCCAGCCATCCGCAAGCGCCGAAACCAGCCCCGCCGACGAAGACCTCGAGCACTCGGTATTCCTGATTTGCGGCTGCGGTCTAGGCTATGTCATCGCGGAAATTGAACGGCGGCATCGTGCGCCGCTGCTCTTCGTCGCCGAGCAAGACCTCGGCCTGCTCAAGGCGGCGCTATGCGTGACCGATCTGAAGGAGCCGCTGCGCGCCGGCCGCCTGCATTTTCTGACCACCGCCGACAAAGCGGCGCTGCATGAGCGCCTCAATCCGTTCACGACGCCGCTGATGCTCGGCCTGCGGATCATCTCACATCCCTATACCGCGCGTGTGCGCGCCGCGTTTCAGGCCGAGATTCGCGCGCAACTTCGCGACTATGTCACGTACGCGAAGATGCAGATTTTCTCGCTGGTCAAGAATGCCCGCACGACCTGCCGCAACATCGCGTTCAATCTTCCCAGCTATCTCAGCCGGCCCGGCGTCGAGGTTTTGCAGGAGCGCGCCCGCGGCTATCCCGCGATTCTCGTCGCCGCCGGTCCTTCGCTCGCGCGAAACATCGAGCAATTACAGGAGTTGCAGCACCGGGCCGTGATCATCGCCGTGCAGACGGTCTACAAGACGCTGCTGCAGCGCGGCATACGACCGCACTTTGTCACCAGCCTCGATTATCACGAAATCTCCGCCGAGTTTTTCCGCGGCATCGAGCAGGATTCGGCCACGATCCTCGTCGCCGAGCCCAAGGCCAATCATCAGGTGCTCGATACGTTCCGCGGACCGATCCACGTGCTGCACTCCGGCTTTGCCGATGAGCTGCTGCACGAAGCGGCTCCGCCGCGCGGCGCGCTGCGCGCCGGCAGCACAGTGGCGCACCTCTCGTTTTACCTGGCGGAGCATCTGGGCTGTGACCCGCTCATCCTCGTCGGGCAGGATCTGGCGTTTTCCGAGGCCCTGTACTACCCGCCCGGCATGCCGATCGAGCGCATCTGGGGGCCGGAGCTGAACCGCTTCTGCACGCTTGAAATGAAGCAGTGGGAACGCATCGTCCGCTTCCGAAAAATCCTGCACACCGTCACCGACATTCACGACCGCCCCGTGTATACCGACGATCAGCTCTACACCTACGCCGAACAATTCATGACCGATTTCACCAACACGCGCGCGACGGTCATTCACGCCTGTGAGGGGGGCATGCGGCTGAGCGGCACGCGCGTCATGACGCTGCGCGCCGCCGCGGAAGAATTTGCGACGCGTCCGCTCCCGGCCGATCTGTTGTTCGAATCAACGCCAGCCGGCGCGGCAGGCGGCCCTAGGGGCGACTGTGGCGCGGCTGGATTCGACCGCGCCCTAACCGCGCTCGAAGAACGCCTGGCCGACGTACGCGAGCTGCACGCTCTCTCGGACAAGATGACCGCGCTGCTCACCCGGCTGGAGGAGTGCCTCCATGATCCGCCGGCGTTCAACCGGCTGATCGCGCGCGTCGATGAATTGCGTGCCGGCCTGGCGCGCCACGAGGGTACGCTGCAACTCGTGTCGCGAGTCTCGCAACTCGCCGAGCTGCGCCGCATTCAGGCCGATCGCGGCCTTGAGCGGCGCGACGCCGAAACCGCCGCCACGGCGCGGCGGCAGCTCCGCCGCGACCGGGAGTTTGTCCGAGCCTATCTCGATGGATGTGAATTTCTCGAACGCATGCTGCCGGAAGCGATCGACCGGCTGAAAGCGCGGATGACATGCGGTTGATCACGGCGACGTTTGCGGATTTTCTCGAAAGCCCCACGGGCGGTCCGTCACAGCTTGATACGCCGCTCGGCGGGAGCGCCGTCCTGGCGCACACACTGAAGCGGGTCGCGCACATTGGCGGCGCGGATGAGCACAACCTGATTGTGCGGCCGCGCGATCAGGAGCGCGCCGCCGCCCGGCTTGAGCAATTGGGCCTGTCCGACCATTTTCACCTGCTGGCCATCGATGATGGCGCGCGGCCGCGCGGGGTGCTGCTGCGCACTGCTCGCAAGTGGAGCCTCGACGCCTGGCGCGGCGGCCTGTTGGGAACCACCTGGTTTGACGAGTATCTCGATGCGCGCATGGTGAGCGCCGCGATGCAACTGCGGCAGGCCCGCGCCGTGCTTGCTCTCGATGCGCACCAGGCGGCGCTGGACCCCGACATCGCCACGCGCATGCTGACGCACTACCGTGCCAACCACGAAGAAGCTCATTTTGTCTTTACCCAGGCGCCGCCCGGGCTTGCCGGAGTGCTGCTCGATGCGGAAGCGATTGCCGACCTGCTCGAACTCAACGTGCCGCTGGGCATGCTGCTGGCCTATCACCCGGAAATCCCGCAAGGCGATCCGATCACCAAGCCGCCCTGTCTGCACATCGATCGCGCCATCGCACAATCTTCCGGCCGCTGGGTCGCGGACACACGCCGCGCGCGCGAGCGCCTCGCGGCGGCGTTCGCGGAGCTGGGGGAAGACGCCGACGCGCTCGCTCTCTGCCGCCGAGAGGCCGCGGCCGCGCCCGAACCTCTGCCGATCGAAATCGAGCTGGAGCTGACGACGCGCGATCCGCTGCCTGATACAACGCTTCGCCCGCGCGGAGCGCGCGTTCCGTTGCGCGAGTTGGCCGACTGGGAGGCGTTGACGCGAGTTGCGCGCGAATTGGCGACCTATGACGACCGGCGGGTTTGGCTCGGCGGACATGGCGACCCGCTGGAACACCCCAGGCTGGCGGAGATCTGCCGCATCCTGCGCGAAGCGGGCATCTTCGCGCTTGGGCTGGAAACGACACTGCGCGGCCTGACCCAACCATTGATCGAAACGCTCTTCGCGGCGCCGGTTGATGTCTTGCAAGTCCGGCTTGACGCAAACTGCGAGGCGACTTATCAGGCCGTGCACGGCGCGGGCGGCTTCGAACGCCTCGCCGAGCAACTGCATGAGTTGATGAAGGCACGCGCCGACCGCGGCAACCCACGGCCGATCATTGTGCCAAGCCTTACACGCTGTAGCCGCACGCTCGCCGATCTGGAACCGTTTTACGACCGCTGGATTCGCGCCACCGGGGCGGCCACGATCACGGGCTACAGCCGTTATGCCGGCTTGTTGCCGGCGGATGGTTTGATCGCGCTCACGCCGCCGGTGCGTGAGCCTTGTCGAAGGCTCAGCACATCGCTCTGTCTGTTGGCGGATGGAACGGCGACGGCGTGCAACCAGGATGCACTCGCCCGTCAGCCTCTTGGCAACTGGTTCGTTACGCCGCTGGATGAGCTATGGTCCGACGGACCGCGCCGGAAGCTGGTCGAAGCCCACGCGGGAGCGTCATTGGCGACGCTGCCAGTCTGTGCAAATTGCACAGAATGGTTCCGGGCGATCTGACATCGCAGCCGCCCGGGGCTGTGGAGCGCGGGCGACCGTCCCTGCGTGCAAAGAAAAAAATCAGGCAAAACTGCCCGGATGAGGAAATCTCCGCTCGATCTGAGTATCGTATGAGGTGTGATATCCCATTCCACGAGCGGATTCGCCGTGGATGGTGCTGCGATCCGTGCGAATTTTTTGCGCTTGCGGATATGTAGCGGTGCTTGAAATCGTCAGGGATTGTCGATAGTATGCTCATTTAGTTGGCGGACCGGCTGGGCCGCCGATCAGAGCGAAACGAATGCTGATCGTTTTTATTTCATAACAGCGGATTCATACAAAACCGCCATTGTTGCGACTTATCTCGTTTCATACGCCCGTTTGTCCAGCCGACAGTTAGGTTATCAGCGAACGCGGGTAAGCGTTCCGACGGCTCAATGGGTCGTGGTTTTGGCATTTCCTTGCCACCCATGATTTCTGCTGAGTTGTTGGCAGCGCGCGTATGACTTCTCCCGTCGCGTTTTCCCTTTTCACTTCGAGGGCGCGCGGGAGCAGGTGCGAGGTGCGTAGTGTCAGATACGATCAAATGCGTCTGCGACCATTGTGGCGCCAAGTATCGGCTTCCCATCGATACGCAAGGGCGCAAGGCCAAGTGCAAGCGCTGCGGCGAACGGTTCGAAGTCCCCAAGGCCGAGAGCCAGAGCCTCGAAGACAGCATCATGCTTTGGCTCTCCGGCGAAGATGACGAGGAAGTCGTCACTCAGCCGCGCGTGATCAACATGCCGACTGATCAACGCATCGAGGAAAACTCCGATGCCGGAAGGCGATTGCAAGGACCGATCCGCATGAAGTCGGCCAACGGGGCCAGCCCTACGCCCAAATCGGCGGATGCGGTTCCGGCGAACGCGAAGAAATAGGCCGCTCGCCAAGCGGTGCTCATATGCCGACGCGCTGGCTCTGCCTCGCCGGTCAAGATTTTGTCGCCCCGTGCCGGGAAACGACCCAAGCCTAGTGCAAACGCAAAATATCCCCCTCTGCGGTCCGACCTGATTATTTTTCAAAACAAGCATCCTACACGGATCGCCCTTGGCGGACCTTGATCGTACGTCGTCGCATGCTGCGAATTTACGGCAACTTCAGCCGTGGCGCTGTTGTCGCCAGTAAACCTGTTAACGCCCGACGGCCGCCGGCTGCCAGCGCACAAGGAAAACCGCCGCCACGATCAGCGCAAATGCAGCCGCGTGGTTCCAGCGCAGCGGCTCGCGCAAGTAGAGGATCGTGAAGACCGCGAAGACCGCCAGCGAGATGACCTCCTGCATGACCTTGAGCGTGGGGGTGTCAAACATCCGCGCCCCGATGCGATTGGCCGGCACCTGGAAGCAATACTCCGGCAAGGCGATCAGCCACGACACAAGAATAACCAGCCACAGCGGCACATTTTGAAACCGTAAATGACCATACCAGGCAAACGTCATGAAGATGTTCGAAAGCGTCAGCAAGATGATCGTGGTCATGGGATTCCCAGAGGTTGATTCAAGGCGTATACCACGCCTCGGAGGCTAACCCACCACGGCACGCTCTAACAACCCGGTGGACGCGACATTGACCTAGTGCTTTGTTACATTTGAATTTGCGGCTTCGAAACGAGGGTAGCATGGGCCTCCGGCCCGTGCGTCCTACAACAAACAAAAGCACAAATTTCACGCCGTGACGTCGGAGCTCCTTTCCGCTTCATCCGAAAATTCAAGTTTGAGGAAGCACTAGCGGTTCATGCGCGCGGCTCGGGAATTGGGCGACGATCTCTCGCCGTTCAGACTCGGTCCATGCCGGTCGGTCTGACGGCCGCGTGCGCCATTCGCGGATGAAAGGAAAAAATGAATGGACCGCGGCGTGCCCATGGCCTAAGAATCGCGCTCGCGGCGCATTGAACCGGCCCATAAACTACGGGCATGGATCACTTTACCTATCACGACGGCACGCTCTATTGCGAAGGGCTGACGGCCGAAACGCTGGCGCAGCGCTTCGGCACGCCGGTCTACGTTTATTCTCAGAAAACACTGACCGATCATTACGATCGCATCGCACAGGCCTTCGCCGAGCTGAATCCGACGATCTGCTACTCGATCAAATGTTGCTGGAATGTCCATCTGCTGCGCGTGCTGGCGCAGCGCGGCAGCGGCTTTGACGTGGTCAGCGGCGGCGAGCTGCATCGCGCGCTTCAGGCCGGCGCCGACCCGCGGAAGATCGTTTACGCCGGCGTCGGCAAGACCGAGACCGAGCAACTCGAAGCGCTCCGCGCGGGGATCGGCCTGTTCAACATCGAGTCGGAGTCGGAGCTGCAGGAATTCGAGCGACTGTGCCGGGCGGGCGGCTTTGCGCCACGGGCGGCGCTGCGCGTCACGCCCGACGTCGACCCCAAGACGCATCTCTACACGACGACCGGAAAGAAAGAGACGAAATTCGGCGTCGACATCGAGCGTGGCCGGGCGATCTTTCACGCCCACGGCCAAGACGCCGCGGTCAAGCTCTGCGGCATACACCTGCATATCGGCTCGCCCGTGAATGACCCGCAATCGTACGTGGAGAGCATCCGCCGCGGGCTGGAGCTGATCGACGGCCTGCGGAACGACGGCTTCGCGATCGACACGATCGACATCGGCGGCGGCTATGGCGCGTTTTACAAAGGCGACGAGGCGCCCCCGGCGGCGGACTATGCGGCCCAGATCGTGCCGCTGCTGCGCGGGCGCGGCTTGCAGGTAATTCTGGAACCGGGCCGCTCGATCTCGGCCAACGCGGGCATTTTGCTGACGCGCGTGCTGCACGTGAAAGAGTCGGGCGCGCGGCGCTTCGCCGTCATCGATGCCTCGATGAATGAACTGATCCGCCCGGCGCTCTATGGCGCCTACCACTTCATCTGGCCGGCCCAGGCGGGCGCGCACAGCCCGGCGAGCCGTAAACCCGAGCAGCCCTTCAGCGGCTTGCAATTAACCGACGTGGTCGGCCCGGTCTGCGAGAGCGGCGACTTTCTTGCCAAGGAACGCGCGCTGCCACCGCTCAAGCGCGGCGACCTGGTCGCGATCTTCTCGAGCGGCGCCTATGCGATGGTGATGGCGAGTCAGTACAACTCGCGCCCGCGCGCGCCGGAAGTGCTCGTGCTGGGTGAGGACGCGCGGCTCGTCCGGCGGCGCGAGACCTATGCGGATTTGCTGACGCAGGAGTTGGATCTGTAATTGGCCGGGCGGGCAGCATGGGCCTCCGGCCCGTGCGGCGCGAGGGCGGCGGGAGCGTGGCAATGTGGGCAAGTGGGAAGGTGGGCAAGTCAGAACTTGGCATGGTCGCGATCAAAGAATTCAACCCGGCGATGAGCCTATTCAGATTAATCTTTTCATCAAGGATGATATGGGCATCCAGCCTGTGTGTGCCAAATGTAGATGCCCCGTTGACTCGTTCGTCGATCGATCGACCGGCGCAACGCTGATAGGACTGCCATGCCCGAGCCAATATCTCCGCTGGCCCGCTCACACCTGGCCTGGTCGTTGATCGACGGTGTCGGGCCAAAGCGCTTTCTGGCGATCTGTGAACACTTCGGCGACGCCGACACCGCGCTGCGCGCGACCGCCGGCGATCTGCAGCAGGTCGCCGGCATCGGCACACAAACCGCCGATGCCATCCGGCGCGCCCGCGAAACACTCGACGCCGCGGTCGAGGCCGAGTTGCGCGCCGCCGCCGCGCATGGCGTGCGGCTGATTTGCCGGGCGGATGCGGAGTACCCGCCGGGGCTGCGTAATCTGCCCGATCCGCCGATCGTGCTGTATGTGCGGGGCGAGCTGCGCGATACCGATGCGGTGGCGCTCGCCGTGGTCGGCAGTCGGCGCTGTTCGCTCTATGGCTCGGAGCAGGCGCGGCGCTTTGGCGAGTTGCTGGCGGGGGCGGGCTTCACGGTCATCAGCGGACTGGCGAAGGGCATCGACGCGCTGGCCCACCACGGCGCGGTCGAGGCGGGCGGGCGTTCGCTCGCGGTGCTGGGCAACGGGCTGCATGAGATCTATCCGCCCGAGAACCAAGCCCTCGCTGAGCGGCTGATCGAAAACGGCGCGCTGCTGAGCGAGCTGCCGCTGACGAGCGCGGTCCGCGCCGAGAATTTTCCCGGCCGCAACCGGATTATCGCGGGCATGTCACTGGGCACACTGGTGATCGAGGCGTCCAACCGCAGCGGCGCGCTGATTACGGCCCGGCACGCCGCCGACTACAACCGCGAGGTGTTCGCCCTGCCGGGGCGCGTGAGTGACCCGATGTCGCTGGGGGCCAACGCGCTCATCCGCGACAGCAAGGCGAAGCTGGTTCTTTCGCTCGAAGACATCCTCAACGAACTCGGCGAAATCGGCGCGGCCCTCTGTCGCACGCATGCGGCCGCGAAGGCGGACGAAGCGGCGCTCGACGAGACCGAAACACGCGCGGCCGAGCCGCCGGCGCATGGCGATTCTGCACACCTCCCGCGCGGCGCGGCAAGTTTGTGGGAGCTGAGACAGGCCACCGACCCAACGACGCCGACCGACGGCGCCACGCCACTTGCGACAACCGCCGCCCGCCCCGCGCGCCCCCGCAGCGCCGACAATGGTCCGCCCACACCGGCGGCGCCGCTGTCCGAGGTTGAGGCGCGCGTGCTGGCAGCGATTTCCGCCGATCCGCTCCTGCAAGACGCGGTGATTCGTGCCGCCGACCTGCCCGCCGGCACGGTCCTGGCGGCCTGCACGTCGCTGGAACTGAAGGGGCTGATCAAGCGGCTGCCTGGGCAACTGGTGATGCGCCGCCCGGCGAAGACCTCTTGATGCGGGCATGGTTGCGTCGCGGCGGGCAGCAGCGCCGGAAAGTGCCTGGGGGCACGTCACCGCTCCGCCGGCCGATTTCACACCAGGTCTGCTGCGCCGGCCGCCGATGCCCCCGTCTATTTGTCTGGGTGAGGCCGGGCTGCATTGAGCGCGCCGCCCAGCATCTCACAGCGCCGGCGCAGTTGCTCGATCACGTCGGGCTTGGCGCGGCGAAACAGCTCGTAAAGCAGCACGCCCCGCGAGCGCGGGTCTGACCCGCGCAGCTTCAACTGTTCCGACTCGCTCAGCCCCTGCTGAAAGTCGGTGACATAGGACCGGATCAATCGCAACTGCGACTGTTGCGGCCGCGGCAATGCGTTGATTTGACCGGCGACCCGCAGCGCTTGAACACCATCGGGCGTGAATTGCAGCTCGCGGTAGTCGTTGGCATATTCCTGCTGCTCCAGTGGTGTCAGCGCGTTCCAGCGCTGCCACTCCGGGTTGGCCTCTGACTGTCCCTCGGCCAGCCGAAGATCCGGCAACAGCCAGACCGTCAGCAGCGCGGCGCCGCACGCGACCGCCGCCGCAAATGTCCAGAGCTGCAGCATGCTGCGCATGCGTCAACCTCCATCCCGGGGCAGGGCCAGTTGCTCGGCAAACGCCGACAGCATCTCCAGCTCACCGGGGCGCCAGCGGTCGCGCTCCAGCGTCTCCAGTGCCGACAGCTGCGCCACCAGCTCGCGGAGCTGCGCGGCGCCGGGGGCGCTCTCGATGGCGGCGCGCCGAGCGCGGTCACTCGAAACTCGAAAAAGCACGCCGGCGCCTCCGCCCAGCGCCCCCGCCAACAAACCGACCACGATCACGTTGCGCCAGCCGAGCATCATGCCACGCGGCGTTTGCACGTACGCGGGCGCAGCAAGCAGCTCGCGGCGCTGCGCCGCGGCCTCATCCGGCGTCGTCAAGACCTGGAAGACGCCGCTCCAGGTGCGCTCCTCCTTGACCAGCAGACGGCAACGCGCACAGGTCGCCAGATGCGCCTTGATCTCACGAGTCTCATCCGCCGACAACAGTCCGGCGGCGTAGCGATGGGCCAGCTCTTGGTCGAGGTGCGGCGGGTTCATGTGCAGGAAGCTCAGGGCCGGGCCATGTCCTGGAATGCGTCGGCCATGTTCACCAGGACGGGCCGGCCGGAAGTCAGGTTCGTCGATGCCGCCGGCGCGAGCAAAACAGTCGCCGGGCTGCCACGTTACGCCAACTCAAGCAGTTCAAACGTGTTTTCATCGGGGTCGGCAATCGTGACCGCACGCATGCCATTGTAGGTCTCGATCTCAGACGCTTGCGTCCCGCCATTTTCAAGCAGGCGAACCAGAGCGCCGTCGAAGTCATCGGTCAACAGATCAAAGCGAACCGTCGGCCGAGTGCCGGGCGCGGGGCGGGCGCCCTCGGACCACGGCTCGACCGGGCCAAAGAGCCGCAGTGACATGCCTTCCTCGGGAAACTCCAGCCGGACGAAGAAACTATGCGGCGAAACTTCCTTTTCCGCGACTGACAGTCCCAGGCCATCTTCCCAGAAGCGCAGGGCGGCCACGAGATCCGTGACGTAAATGTGAATGTCACCGACCGCGAGCATGGTCACTCTCCACCAATTTTTTCTGCCGAGTGAAGCTTCGTCAATCGATAGTGTACTGCGCTTTCGCGAGAAGCAACACGGATCGAGCGCGGATGCCAGTCGGGCGGCCGCCATCTATCTTGCCTGGGTTGATGATCATGGGTGGAATAGGCTTCCAGCCGGTTGGCGGCGGGGAAGCGGCCGGCTGCGCATGCCCCAGCGCCGCAGCCTCGCAGCGGGCGACCTCGGCCAGTATCCCGCAAAGGCCGCGCCGAAAAATTCTATGGACTTTCGCGCGCGTTTCCGTCTACAGTGTGTCTTGGTCTGCCCTGCGCCGAGACACAGTGGGAATGGGAATGCGCTGGGATTTCCATGGTCGGCACTCGAAAACCGTGCGAACTTGCCCGCGGAAGGCTCCGCCTTGCAGCGGCTATGCGCCGCCCGCGGCCCGAATCTTCCCGGCCAATCGTCACCGTGAGCGGCAGAACCCACACGCCGCGATGCAACGGCCCCGACAGTGCGGTCCGCAGGTTTCAATCCCCTTGGTTTCCGTTGTGGGCCGGCCAATCTGGAGACCGGATGCTTGCAACGCGCGGTCGTGGCGTCCACGACATAAGCCGCGTCTCACCACGTTTTTCGCAGTGGAGGAGAGATGATGACACGACACGATGGTTCTCAGCCGGCCGCGCGCCGCGGGCGCGCCTTGGTCGGCGCGCTGGGCGCAGGCCTGGGCGGCCTGCTGACCGCGGGCGCGCACGCCGGCGGCATTCCCGGCGATCTGAATTGCGACAACTGCGTCAACTTCGACGACATCACCGGATTCGTCGTCGCAGTAATCGGACAAGCACAGTATGAGGCGCAATTCCCCGGCTGTCGCTGGCTCAATGGCGACGGCGACGGCGACAGCGACGTCGATTTCGACGACATCGATGACTTCGTCACGCTCGTCATCGCCGGCGGCAGTGGCGTCAATCCGATTCAGATCGGCGGTAATCAACTGCCCGCCTATCCCCACTTTGAGTATGTGCGCGCGGTCATGCAAAATGCGCCGCTGCGCGGCGCGATCGATCCGACCCGCTATCCCGCGCTCGTCGGCGTGACCGCCGATGTCTACGTGATCAACGCCGGCAGCGCCGGCGGCGGCCTCGTCGACGTGACGCCAGGCGGCGCGCTGGCCGTCACCTTCGTCGCCGGCGGCATTCAGGACAACACCTTCCTTCTCGCCAACGCCGGCGAACTCAGCGGCGACAACGGCCGCACCCTCGGCAGGGGTTATGACATCGTGATCGACGTGAACCGCGATGGACAGCTCGGCTGCGGCGATTACATCGACGGCTCACCAACGGAGGCGGGCGTCTACATCGTCGACGACATGACCACGCCCGGCCCGTTCGCCGTCACGCTCGTCCCGACCTATACCGTCACATTCCCAGGCCTCGCCGGTTTCAACACGCAGACCGTCTCCTATCCGACCAACATCGCCTCGCTCGGGCGGCTGCCGCTGGTCGCGATCAGCCATGGCGTCGGTCATAACTTTCAGGGCTATACCTATTTGCAGAATCACCTTTCTTCGTATGGCTACATCGTGATGGCCCATACGAACAACGTCGGCAGCATTCCCGCCGCCGCCGACACCTGCCAACGCAGCACCGATGCGTTTCTGGGCAACCTCGCGACGATCGCCGGCGGCGCGCTCGTCGGCCGGGTCGACGCCGACAACATCATCTGGATCGGCCATAGCCGCGGCGGCGAATGCGTCGCGCTGGCCTATGACAACATTTTTGACGGCCGCTACACGCCGGTGAATTATCAACTGGCCGGCATCAAGCTCGTCAGCAGCATCGCGCCGACCGCGTTTCAGGGCGACCTGGTCGCCGGCGACCGGGCCGAGACGCACGCCGGCACGTATCACCTGATCTATGGCGCCGCCGACGCGGATGTATCCGGTTCGGCCAGTTGCTCGCAATGCCAGTCGTTTCGGCTGTACGAGCGCGCCACGCGCAAACGTTTCAGCACGTATATCCAGGGCGTCGGGCATAACGACTTCTTCTGCTGCGGCTCTTCGGTGGCGTCGGGGCCGGCGCTGATCGGCCGACCTGAAACGCAGCAGATCGCCAAGCTCGTCTGGCTGGCGCTGATTCAGAACGTCGTCGAGGGCAACGTCGCCGCGCTCGACATCGTGACACGCCAGTGGGAGACGCTGCGCCCGATGGGCATCCTGACGACCAACGTCGTCACAAATGAGTACGTCGATGGCGACGCTGGTCGCTACGTGATCGACAACTTCCAATCGCAGCCGCTTCCCGAAGTCAGCAGCTCGGGCGGATTTGTGACATATGATGTGCGCAACATCAGTGAAAATCAGATGCGCGAGAGCGATGGCACGTTCGTCTGGTCCACGATCAACCCGATGAACGGCATGACCCGCGCCGACCCGACCGACCTGACGCGCGGCGTCGTCTTTGATTGGACCAGCGGTGACCAGAAGTTCATCCGCTTCCAGATCGCCGGCGGACCGCGCGACTTCTCGACGTCGGCCTTCCTGTCGTTCCGCGCGGCGCAGATCACGCGCCACCCGGAGACGCTCGCCGAAACCGCCGACCTGACGTTCACGGCTGCGCTCGAAGACGCCGACGGCGACTTGAGCACGATCAATGTCGGCGTCTATGGCGGCGGCATCGAAGAAACTTATTCGCGCAGCGGCGGCTGGCAGAATGAAATGGAGACGATCCGCATTCGCCTGACCGACTTCACGCATAACACGCCGGCGCTGGATTTGTCGCAAATCCGGGCCGTGCGGTTCAACTTTGGCGCCAGCGCCGGCTCTTCGCGCGGCCGCATCGCGATGGATGACATCGAAGTCACGCGCGAGTAAAGACCCGCTCGGCGGAGCCGCGACCGTCAGGAAGCGATTGTTTTACCGAACCGCGACCGTCAGGAAGCGATTGTTTTACCGAACCGCGACCGTCAGTAAGCGATTCGACCCCGCGCGACAAGCACACATGTTGATGGACGATTGATCGCCCGTGCGGCGCACCGTCCATCAACACCGTGCGAACTGAGCGAATCCGCGTGTGCCGCGGCCACACGGCCCGGCACGATGAAATGAGAACAGTCGGCCGAAGCGCCGGATCGCGCGACGATCCGCGTTCGCCGAATGAAACCGAAAGGAACAATCATGAAATTGCGATACGTATTTGCAACCAGCGCGATGTTGTGCATGGCCGCGGCGCTCGCCGTCGGCGAGCTGCCGCCGATGCCGGCGACACCGGCGCCCGTCAATGATCTGGTCTATGCTCGGCCGTTCAAGCTGGGCGCGTCGTTCAAGCACACCTGGAGCAAGGAACAGCCGGCGTATACCGAAGGTTGGCTGCTCGTGCTGCGGGCTGATCCGGCGCTGATCTTCCCGCGCCAAACGGGCATGCCGGTGCTGTTTGTCGGCGACGTGCCGGCACAGGTGCTCAACAACGGCCACGAGAGCGGCCACGTGATCGCGCTCGTGCCGGGCACGTTCAACCTCAAGCAGGTTCCGATCTGGTTCGGCACTCCGGGCCTGCCTGGGGAAGTGACCAACACCCAGGCGGCGCGCGAGCGCGCCGCCGCCACCAACGCCGGCATCCGCCCGTTAGACGCGGCCCGGGTCGAGGCGGCCCTGCGCAAAGGCGGCCACCGCATCGAGGTCGCCGACTACGACAAGCTCGGGCCGGTGTTGACCAAAGTGGCCGAGGAGTTCACGCCGAATGAGACGGCGCTGCTGGCGCAGTTCAAGGGCATGAAGTAAGCCGACGCCGCAGGCTACTGCAGCATCGGCTGCTCGACCGCGGGCTAGTTACGGCGTAGGCCGTTCGCGTCGTGGCTGATCGATTCCGTGTTACGCGAATGCGGACTGCGCGCATCTGGACTTGATTGAGCAACGGCGCGTAGTCCCAGTAGACATTTTCCGCCCAGCTAACGGCCTCCTGCGGGACGCCGGCGGCTGGGCGGTTTGCTTGCATTGCGAGTGGCCCGGTCGCACCGCTGAGGAACCGAACCGCGCCCGTCATGGACCGAACGGCTCGTCGTGAACCGAACCGCGCCCGTCAGGAAGCGATTCGATACCCGTCGCGCACCGAACCAGCTCGGCGCAGCAGGTCGATACAGACGCCGGCTCCTATGCCCCGTCCAAACGAAGCCTTGTGTGACCTGGTTGAAACGATGCCAATCGATTCGAACCACTGCCAGATCGGCGCGGGGCGGTCGAGAGCGCAGGGCATCGAAGGACACTGCTGTCCAACGATATCATCCGAGTCGATGGAAGCCCCCCAGAAAAGCACGCTCCAAGAGACTGCGCGCCAGCTCGATGAGCGCATTCGCGCTCTTCGGCCTCAATCTTTGCTGGATCGTTCGATTCGATGGATCACCGGAAAGCACGCCGATGAACAACAGGTGGGCTTGATCCGTGCTATGGCGTCGATATGCGGACGACACGCATTGGGCTATTGTTGCGGCTACTTGGCGTTCAACTCGATCCCCGTCCGTGCTGCGGCGAGTGAGGAAATCAGGCGCGTCTTGGGGCAAACGCGAACGGTGGATCTCCCGGCGATTGAGTGCATGGTATCTGGATCGTGGTTGCGAACCTACGAGTGGATGCAGCTCAGGCCCAGCGATCTCGACAAAATCCTGTACTCCGTTACGGATCGGATGGCCGTGCTCGCGATCGCGACATTTCATTGTTCAGGTTATGTCCGCGAAGCCGCGGTGAGCAATTTCGCGGCTCAATCTCATGATGGATGGGAGTTGCCGTTTTTGCTGATGCGTTGCTGTGACTGGGTACGGGAAGTCAGTGAAGCTGCGGAAGCGGCCGTTCGGGCGCGCTTGCTTGAACGCAACATATCCCACTTTGCTCGAAGCAGCGCGTTGATCCTGCGACTGCGCGAACGAGAGCGCGGAGCAGAGTCTGATGCGCTTCGGTCAACGCTGAGCTTACTGCATTCGTCGGCCGCTGTCCCTGAGCTTGAATCGTTGATCGAGCACAAGGAAATCTCGCTGCGACGGGCTGCCTTTGAGATTGCATCCGGCGCCGGCCCGTTTTCGCCGCATGATCTCGTGAGCCGAGCCATGCGTTCGTACGATCCTGAATTGAGACGGCGCGGGCTGCTTTTCGCAACCCAACACTTCGAGAGAGATGAGCTTTTTGAGTTCTTGTCTAAAGTGCTGCGGACCATGCACGGAGCACCCGCGTATCAGGCATTGACCGAAATGGCCCAGCGCTGGCCCGAGCATGCCGCGCAATTCGTGGAGCAAGCCATTTGGAGCCGAACACGCACGGTCCGCCGACTCGCCCGCGAATGGGCGGCTGTGAATAATTCACACGTTCGGCCGGCTGATGAGTATCGCCGTGTGATCGCGGCCAACGAGCCCAAGCGGCTTGCGTCCGCGCTAGAAGGTCTGGGTGAATGTGGCAGCAGTTCAGATGTCAACGTCGTATCACCGTTTCTCGATTCGCCGAGCGTGAAGCTCCGAACAGCGGCAGCGAATGCCTATTGCTTGCTGATCGGGACACAAGACGATGTACGCATCGTTGAGCTGCTTGGAGATGCGGCGTCTAGCGTCTCGCGCGTGGCGTACTCAGCCTTGAGGGGACGCTCTCTACATCCAGCCATACTGCGGCTACGCGAATTATCCAAATCACCTCATGCGCACGTTCGAAAGAGAGCTGGCCGGCTGGTCGCAAGCGTGCGACATTGGCTGTCATTTGAGGTCTTGGCATGTCTATACCGGGACCAAGACCCGGCAGTCAGCACTTCAGCACGCGAGGCATTGCGCCGTTGGATCAGTAACGCACAGCCCGTGCAAGGATGCGCCCAGGACCGTTCTGCTGCGGAAAATGTACATGGGGCGATTCGGATGGACTTGTCGAAGGATGAGAATCGCACGCTCGATCTCATGTTCCGTGTTGCCGGTGAGATGGGTTAGGAAAAGAAAGTCGACTTACCCAGCGGGCGCTATTCCTGCACAGACTTCAGCGGCAGCTTGGCTGAGCGGCAATGGCGCCAGAGTGCGAAGGGCGTCGGAAAGAGCGTGTTAATGCGAACACGCTCGGTCTCGAATTCCTCCGCCGACCAATCGCGCCGCTCGCGGATATACGCCAGCAGTTCGTTCGCCAACCCGGCCAGACGATTGGGCGCGCGCAGCGCCCGCACCTGCGAGTCCGCGGCGACCAGCACGTCGAGATGGCGGTGCTTGGTCAGGTTGAGCAAGAGGCGCACGCCCGCCGGGTCGGCCGGATTGATCCAGTGCTCAAACGTGGCGTTGTCATTTTTGGCCAGCCGCAGCAGCAGCGCGACCACGCACACCTTCCGCGTCTCCCAGAAGACGCCGAACAGGAATTCCACGTCGCAGTTGCGCGGATACTTACGCAGGCCGAAATCGTCCTCGCGCACGTAGAAAATCGTTTGCCCCGGGGCCGGTTGAACCAGCAGCGTGCCGGGCGGTCGTGCAAGGACATAGGGCGGGACATTCATCGTGTTCATGCGCGGTTCCAGCGGCCCTACGGCGGCAGGGCCGGCGTGCATACAATGCTCCGCGGATAGTTCGGTCGAATTTCGCCCGCGCGTGAATAGCGGACGCATACCGCCACGCCGGAAGGGAAATCCTGATCGGCCTGGCGCAGGGTTTGCGCCTGGCTATTGCGGCCAGAGCCATTTTCGAGGACGGTGCGTCCATGACCTATCGGCTGACAAACCGAATTCAGACGCTGGCGCCTTCGGCGACGCTCGCCGTCACCGCCCGCGCCAAGGCGCTTCGCGAACAGGGCGTCTCCGTCATCAATTTCGGCGTCGGCGAGCCCGATTTCGACACGCCGCAATTCATCAAGGACGCGGCCATCGCCGCGCTACAGGCCGGCGACACGAAATACCCGACCCCCGTCGCGGGCAAGAACGTCCTGCGCGAGGCGATCCGCCGATTTCTCGCGCGCACCTGCAAGCTCGAATACGCTCTGAATCAGGTGCACGTCTCGGTCGGCGCCAAGGACGCCATCCTGCAGGCCCTCTCGGTCTTGATCGAGCCGGGCGACGAAGTCATCCTGCCCGTGCCCTATTGGGTCAGCTACCCGGAGCAGATCGGGTGGGTCGGCGGCACGGCGAAGCTCGTCGATTGCCGGCCGAACAATGGAAAAATCACGCCCGACCAGCTTCGCGCGGCGATTACGCCGCGCACGCGCCTCTTCATGATCAACAGCCCCTCCAACCCCACCGGCGTGATGTACTCACGGGCTGAGTTGGAAGCGCTGGCGGCCGTGTTGCGCGAAACGGACATTCTCGTCCTCAGTGATGAGCTCTATCACATGCTCATCATCGCCGAGCAGCCGCATGTCAGCTTTGCGACGCTGCCGGGGATGTTCGAGCGCACGATCACAATCAACGGCTTTAGCAAGACCTATGCCATGACCGGCTGGCGGATCGGCTTCGCCGCCGGTCCACAGCCGGTGATCGAGGCAATGTCGCGCATGCAGGGCCAGACCACCAGCGGCGCCGTCAGCTTCGTGCAGACGGCGGCGGCGGCGGCGCTGGATGGGCCGCAGGATTGCATCGCGCTGATGTGCACGGAATATCGCAAGCGCGCCGACCGGATGTACGCGATGCTCGCGGAAATCCCGCAGGTAAGCTGCCAGCGGCCGCAGGGCGGATTCGTCCTGCTCGCCTCGGTCGCCCCGCTCTTTGAGCGCGTCGGCGCGAAGAGCGCCGATGAGTTCGCGACCATCGCGCTCGAACGGGCGCACGTCGCGCTGGTCTCGGGCACGGCCTTCGGCTGTGACGACAGCGTGCGGCTGAGCTTTGCGACCAGCATGACGCAAATCGAGGAAGGCATGCGCCGACTGCACAAACTGCTGACCTAGCGCCGCGCCGACGCTCGAACCCACACGCACCGAAACACCTAGAGTTCCGTCAAGTTTGAATTTTCGGATGAAGTGGATAAGAGCTTGGCGTCACGGCG
>CAYQLG010000001.1:0-165649 GCA_964418235.1 uncultured Planctomycetales bacterium | reverse complement strand
ACGAATCTCATGCCGTGACGTCGGAGCTCCTTTCCGCTTCATCCGAAAATTCAAGCTTGACGAAGCACTAGCCGGCGATATTGACCTTGGCGACGCGTGCGACGACGGCGGGGATTTCGCGGATGACGCGCTCTATGTCCTCCGCCGTGCTGAAGCGCGAGAGTGAAAAGCGGATTTGACCTTGAGCCACGCGCGGATCGATCGACATGGCGCGCAAGACGTGCGAGGGCTCCAAGGAGCCGCTGCTGCACGCCGCGCCGCTTGAAACGCAGATGCCGCGCTCACTGAGCAGCAGCACCAGCGGCTCGGCTTCGACACCGGCAAAAAGCACGCAGCTCGTATTGGGAGTGCGCAACGCCGCGCCGCCGGCGATGTGAATGCCGTGCGGATCGGCGTCGGCCGGCGGCAACGTGACACACGGGAAGCGCTCCAGCAGGGCGTTCTCCAGCCGGTCGCGCAGCGCTTGCACGCGCGGCATCTCCTCCAACGCCGCGCGGGCCAGCTCACACGCAAAGCCCAGCCCGACAATGCCCGGAGCGTTGAGCGTTCCCCCGCGGCGGTTGCGCTCTTGTGGCCCGCCAAGCTGCCACGGTCGCCAGGCTGTGCCGCGACGGACATAGAGTGCGCCGACGCCCTTGGGGCCGTGCAGCTTGTGGCTGCTCAGCGACAGCAGCGAGACGCCTAAGTGTTCAACGTCGATCGCGATCTTGCCGA
Organism: uncultured Planctomycetales bacterium; assembly: GCA_964418235.1. GTDB lineage: Bacteria > Planctomycetota > Phycisphaerae > UBA1845 > Fen-1342 > CAYQLG01. The sequence continues at coordinate 164,935 of CAYQLG010000001.1, read as the reverse complement.
CGGCATTGACGGCATCGGTATGCACGGGCACGTGGGCCGCGCGGGCCAACTCGACCACCTCGGGCAGGGGGGAGATTACGCCGGTCTCGTTATTGGCGAGCATGACGGAAATCATGGCCGTATCCGGGCGCAGCGCGGCGCGGAGCGCGGCCAGATCAAGCCGGCCGGCCTGATCGACGCCGACACGGGTCACATCGACGCCGCGACGCTCCAGTTCGTCCGCGGGTTCGAGAATGGCGTGATGCTCGACGGCGGAGACGATCACGTGGCGCTTGCCCGGCCGGGCCGCGAGTACGCCGGCGAGCGCGGCATTGTTGGATTCGGTTCCGCCGCTGGTGAGGATGATCTCGGTTTCGCGCGCGCCGATCAGGGTGGCGACGGCGGCGCGGGCGTTTTCGATCGCGGCCATGACCTGGGCGCCGAAGTGGTGCATGCTGCTGGGATTGCCGTAATTCTCGGTTAGATACGGCAGCATCGCCGCGAGCACGCGTGGATCAAGCCGCGTGGTGGCGTTGTTGTCGAGATAGCAAATGTTTTCCATTATGGCACACGTGCCGTGGCGGCGGTTCGGAGAGCGATGCGGCGCCGGGCTGCTCGACTATAGGTCGATCGTTGCGATTGTGGTAGCGGATGTCGGCTGGTTTGCTGCGCCGGCGCTGCTTGCGAAGGGTCGGCATGCGAATGGCCGGTTCGTCGGTTGGCACTCGCTCACACCGTCGCTGGTCTCGAGCTTTTGCAGCCTCCAATCGCTTCCTGTTGGGCGCGGTTCGGTTTACGGGCGCGGTTCGGTTTGCGGGCGCGGTTCGGTTTGCGCTGCGCGCATGAACCGAACCGCGACCGTGAGGGAGCGATTCGATGCCGAAGCCGCCCGAACAAGCCACACCTTCAGTTGCAGGCACTGCCGCTTTGCAGTGTCGATTCGTGCAAGCTGTCGCGGCTCATCGTGGCCCAGAACGCGCATCCAAGCGGCGATCAGTCGATCCATGGGCGACTCGATTCCAATCGCTTCCTTACGGGCGCGGTTCGGTTTGCGGGCGCGGTTCGGTTTGCGGGCGCGGTTCGGATTGTGGTTGCCGCTTGTTTTGGGGCGCACGAGCCAGAGGCTCATGCTACCCGCGCGGCATGCACAACGACGAAGCGTTGATGGAGCACTATTCCTCCGTCGGCGGCGTGCGGATCTCCGGCCGGCGCGGCGGCGAATCTTCCGGCGGAAGCGGGGCGGCCGGCCGCAGCGTGACCGTGGAACCCGCCTCTTTGTCGAAATCAAACGCCAGCGGCGTGACCTCGACGGGCGTTTCACGGCGGAGGCGCTCGACGCGCTCCCACACGAGTTCGCCCAGCTCGCGCAGCCCGGCGCCGGTCGCGCCCGAGATGCCGATGATCGGCCGGCCCAACTCGCGCTGCAAATCGGCGAGGGCCGCGTCGGCGCCGGTCAGGTCGAGCTTGGAGCCGATGAGGATCTCTTCGCGCTCAGCCAGGCGCGGGCTGTATTTCTCCAGCTCATTGCGAATGATGCGATAGGCCTCAAGCGGGGCGGGGCTGCCCTCCGGCGGGCACAACTCGATCAGGTGCACGATCAGGCGCGTGCGCTCGATGTGACGCAGAAACGCATCACCGAGGCCGACGCCCTCATGCGCTCCGGCGATCAGACCTGGGATGTCGGCCAGTACCAGCCGGCGAAAGCCGGGCAATTCGAGAATTCCCAACTGAGGCTCGGTCGTCGTAAATGGATATGCGGCGATCTTGGGGCGGGCCTGCGTGAGGCGTGAAAGCAGCGTGCTTTTCCCGGCGTTGGGCAGGCCGACCAGTCCCACGTCGGCGATCAGTTTTAATTCCAGCCGCAGCGTGCGCTCGGCTCCGGCCTGGCCCGGCTCAAAATGGCGCGGGGCCTGATGCGTCGGTGAAGCGAAGCGCGCATTGCCGCGCCCGCCCGCGCCGCCGGGCGCGACACAGACGCGCTCGTTGTCATCGATAAGGTCTTTGAGCAGGACACCGGTGTCGGCGTCGAAGATCAGTGTGCCGGCCGGAACCGGGATGATGAGATCCTCGCCGTGCTTACCGGCACAGTTCGCGCCGGCGCCGGGCTTGCCGGGCTGGGCGCGATAGTGGTGGCGACCGACCAGGTCGAGGAGCGTGTTGATGCCGGAGCTGGCGAGCAGATAGACCGAGCCGCCGTCGCCGCCGTCGCCGCCGTCGGGGCCGCCCTTGGGGACGAATTTCTCGCGACGGAAGGCGACCGCGCCGTCGCCGCCGCGTCCGCCCTGGACGAAGATCGTGACCTCATCGACGAAGAGCCGCGCAGTACCGGAAGCGGATGGCATAAGACCGCATGATATCGGCTGATGACGGGAGGCGTTTGTCGCAGCCTGGTGCGGGCCGGCGGAATTACGACATACTCTCTGCCGCGCGTGTCGATCGCGGCTGCCATCGCCGAAAGAAGGTCGCGCCGGGCGTGGTCAAGGACTAGACGGGCTAGAAATGGCTTGCTATTCTGCCGCGCGAAACCTCGGGTAGCGCCGGTGGACGAGGTTCCGTTCCACGTGAACTGCGTCCGCGGGTTGGTGCGAGTATAGACCCGTCTTGCGTGATCCCGAGGCTGTCCGTGCCGGGTACGGCGCGGGTGGACATATGTCGCCGCTCGGTGCGTGGCGTCTGGCCGATGGCCGAATGCACGCGGAGCGCGCGGTAGCGCATCGGCATCCATCCCAGCGCTCGGCTCGCGTTGCCGGGTCGTTTTGCCCGAAGGCAGAAGGACCGGCACGTTCACGGACCCGGTCTGGTCAGGCAAACCGACCGTTCGATGGCGCCACACAGGACAGCGAATGACTCCGGCGATCGTGAATTTGCACAACCACACTCCATTTTCAGACGGGGCCTATACCATCGATGAAATCTGTGAGGCACATCTCAAGTTGTCCGGGGCGCCGGTAGCCGCCATCGGAATCTGTGACCATCTCTTTGTGACTCCGTCGTCGCGCAGCGTGACGTCGATCAAGGAATTTGACCGCTTGTTCGGCGACGAGGCCCGCCGCTATATCGAGGCCGTCAAAGCGGCCAAGCAGCGTTGGGCAGGCAAGCTCACGATCTATTGCGGGGCGGAGATCAACTGGCCGCTCAACCGGCAGATGCTCGATCACCTCCGCACGCGGCTTGAGGGGGTCGATTATGTCCTGTTTGAGTTTCTCGACTGGGCCGGACTGACGCAGCTCGCGAACCAGGCCCGGAGATTTCCCTGCTCGGTCGGCCTTGCGCACACCGACGTGGATCGGCAGTTCGCCACCACCCCGCACGAGCAGGTCGTCCGCACGCTGGCCAACGCGCGCATCTTCTACGAGATCAACACCAAGCTGATGCCGCTGAGCAAGCACGCGGCGTGGTTCCATACCCTGGCGCAGCACAAGGTGTTTGTGTCGCTCGGTACGGATACCCACGATGATTTGTCGTGTCTCAAGACGCTGCCCAAGCTGCACGAATTCGCCGTCCAGAACGGCTTGGGCGAAAAATTCGTCGTGCCGCGGGCCAAGGAGCCGAAAGAGGCTGTGACGAATGGCGCCCCGGTGGCATCGGCGACACAACCGACGGCCGACGCCGCCATCGTGCGCAGCGAATAGCCGGACTGCACGTGTGATCCGCCCGCGCGGGGGGCGGGGTATAGTCTGTGAGCATGAGAACGATCTGGTGCGTGCGTGCCGCGGCCGCACAGGCGGCGGCGCTGGCGATGTCGCTCGCGGGGCTGCTTGCGCAGGCGTCCGCGGCGCTGGCGGAGCCGCCGACGGTCAGCGTGATCACACTGGCCCGTGAACTGATCGATCTGGATCGGCTGGCTGGTTTGGGGCCGGTGTCGCCGGCGCGCCGCGTGCTGTCCGCGCAGCACGCGGAGAATCAGCCGCTCGGCGCAGATGGCTGGAGCGCGCCGTGCGAATTGCGCGGACCGGGCGCCATTCGGCGGATTGGCTGCAGCGCCCCCGCCGGGCGCATGCGATTGGCGCTGGATGGCGGCGCGCCGCGCGAGTTTTCGCTGAAAGATTTATTCGCTGGGGCGGCGCCGTCGTTGGTCGCAGGTTTTGGAAGTTGCGGGCCGGCCCGCTGCGAGTCATGGTTTCCCATGCCGTTTGCCCGCGCATGCATCGTGCAGTTTGACGCCCCCGCGCTGCGCTGGCGGATCGACTACGAGCAGTATGACGGCAGCGCAGCCGTCGAACCGCTGCCCACGGCGCTCGACGCCGCCGCGACCGAAGCGCTCGGCGTCATCGGCCGCGCGTTGCAGGACGGCTTGAATGAGAAGCAACTCTTTGGCGGGCGGAAGTGCCCCGCCGAGGGGGGCGAGTTCTCGCTCGCCGCCGGCGAAAAATATGAGTGGCCAATCGAGAGCGGCGGGACGATCCGGGCGCTCTACATCGGGCTTTCTGATCGCCGCGCGCCGCGCCAGCTCTATGCGCTGCACAACTGTGTGCTGCGCATCTGGTTCGACGGCGAGCGCGAGCCGCGCGTCGAGGCGCCGCTAGTTGATTTCTTCGGCTGCGGATTCGATTGGCGGCCTTACAACAGTATGCCGATGGGGACCGACCTGCCGGCGCCGATCCCGATGCCGGGCAAGCGCTTTGGTGAAGATCGTGTGATGTATTGCTATTGGCCGATGCCGTTCTCGCAGGGCGCGCGGATCGAGTTGGAGAACCGCAACAGCAGCGGGCGCCCGATCGGCTTTCTGCTATTTTTGCGCGTCGAGGCGGGAAAAATCGACGAGCGCGCGCCGCGCTTTCACGCGCGCTTCCGCCGGATCGACACGGCGAAGTCGCAGCAGGTGACGCTGGCAACCCTGGGCGGGCCGGCCAGAGTGGTCGGGTTGACGGCGCTGGTGGATACGCCGGTCGCTGTGCCGTGGTGGCAGGCACGGATCGACTTTCGCCCGCTGAAACGGCCGGGCGGAACGCTCGCGGAATTGATCGCGCCGGAGGGGGCATGGGCCGACGATTTGGCTGCGTTCGTTCAGCCCGGGCCGTTTGGCGGCTTGACACGGGCTGCGCCCAGCGGAAAGAGCGCGCTCTATCACTGGTTTGGCGTGGCCGCGGATGGCGGCGACTCGGTGGAATGGCGAATCTCGAATCCGCCCGCGGATTCCTATTTCGCGGGCATTCTCTACTGGTACGCGCCGCCCCAGACCGCGACCCGCTGGCCGCGGCTGCGTCCGGATGATCTGGCCGTGCCGGGCTTGCGGATTCCGGGCGCGATCGAGATCGAGAGTGCGCTCAGCGGCCAGGGCTGGGGCGACATTCTCACGGAGAAAGAAGCGGGCGGCGTCGAGCTTTCCGCCGGCCGCGCGGCCGTGATCCGTGATACGAATCCCGTGACGCTGCTCATGAATGCGCCGCGCGCCGGCCGCGCGCTCCTTCGGCTGCGCGTTCATCCGCGGCGGGCCTTTGAGACGATTGAGTTGCAGCGCGAGAATGGTGAAAAACTGGGCGAAGCAACTTATCGCGCGGGTGCTGACGGCTGGTATGTGTTCGAGGGCGTCGATCTGCGCGCCGGCGAAAACCGGCTGCGATTGCGTTGCCTCAAACCGGCCACGCTGGATTGCATGACGATTGAATTCGGAAAGTAGTGCGGCTGGCACATAACAGCTGCGTCGGCCCAACATGGCCGACGATCAAGCTCCAGAAGGGCACCTTTCCACACTCGCGCCGGCTGAAAAACGTATCCGATTCGATGGGGACGCTGGCGAACCGAATATGCCTCATGCGCGAATCATGCAGGGATGGTGGATCAGATGCCGGCGGACTCGAATCGCTTCCTGACGGGCGCGGTTCGGATCGGCGGTTCGGTTGCGTGTGTCGCTCATGGGCGGATATTGCGCCGCTCAACGCCGCGCTATTTTCGCATCGCCAGCACGATGTTCAGCACGATGCTGATTAACAGCGCGGCGCCGAGGATGATCGTGATGGCCGGCATGTGACCGCCTTCGATCGCCATGGCAGGGCGCGGCGGCGGCTCGCTGAGCCGTGATGGGCCCACCGACTTTCCTTTCGACAGCGTTTCCAGCCCCTCATGATCGACGTGATGCAGGGCATAGTGCGGCGGCTGGCCGCGTGAGAGCAATTCCAGATCGGCCAGTAATTCCTTCGCGCTCGGATAGCGCTCCTGGCGATCCTTCGCCATCAGCATCTCGATCATCGCGCCGCAGCCGCTCGATAGTTTTGTGCTGATGTGATCGGGCGGGGTCAGGGGCTCTTTCAGATGCTTGTGCATGACGGCTGAGGGTGTCGGCGCTTCAAACGGCACGCGGCCGGTCACCATGTGATACCACGTGGCCCCCAGCGAATAGAGGTCAGCCCGTTGATCGATCGAGACCTCGCCGCGAATTTGCTCGGGGCTGATGTAGTAGGGCGTGCCATAGGCCCGGCCGGCCTCGGCCATCGCCGCCTGCACGTCGGATGCCTCGCGCGCCAAGCCCATGTCGGCCAGCTTCGCGACGCGCTCCTTGGTCAGCATGATGTTCTTGGGCTTTACGTCGCGGTGGATGAAGCCGCGCTCATGCGAGTGCCGCAGGGCCTCGGCGATTTGCCGAATGATCTCGATCGACTCTTTTTCCGCGTAGATTTTTCCGCCGGCCAGTTCGTCGTAGACCGTAACGCCCTCGACAAACTCCATGACGAAGTAGTGAAAGCCGCCGGACTCGCCGACGTCGATCGCCTGAACGATGTTGTTGTGGTTGAGCTGGGCGGCGGCCCGGCCCTCGCGATAAAAGCGCTCGACGAATTCGCTGTTTTTGCTGAGACGCTTCGGCAGGACTTTCACGGCGACGGTGCGATCGAGGCTGAGTTGCTTGGCTTTGTAAACAACCGCCATGGCGCCGGCGCCGACCCGCTTCTGAAGCTGATAACCGGGAATTTGCTGTGCCGGGCGCGCCCCCGAGTCATCCATCCCCTGGACGCGGGCCAGTTGCGAGCGGGTCACATAACCCAGTTCGACCAGCAACTCGCCCAGCCCCTTGGTGGCGCCGCTAGCCGAATCTGATTTCTGTTTTTGCGCGGCGGTCTGGAGCTCATCGGGCGTGATGAGCTGACGCTCGACCAGGGCCTTGCGAATGATGGTATCGTCAGGCGAATCAGCCAACGCACTCTCTCCGCTCTTGATGCCGGGGGGAGCTTGCATCCTCATCTCGAAACCCACGAAAGTTTAGGGCGGGAATTTCGGCGAGGCAATTCGCCCGCCGCGGCCGGATCCAAAAATCACGGCATGCCCGTCGCAAGAGCGTCGGGTTGCGCCGCGGCTCGCGGGGCTTTCGCGTCGTGGAAAATCCGCGCGGCGCTCCGCGTTGCGGGCATCGGGCCAGTAATCTATGTTGCGTGAACGCGCCCATGGGTCCATTCGCTTGGATACGTCCGCATCCCATTCGTTACAGCCGACGTCGGCGACACCGCCGCGCGGCGCTGGCGGCGGTGATGGCCGCCATGCTCACGCTGACCGCCGGCTATGGCCAGCCGACGGGCGGCAAGGAGCGCGATCTCGCGCTGACCGATGCGAGTGTCGAGCGCGCGATCCAAGCCGCGGTTGCGTTTATCAAAGGCCAGCGGCAGCGAAGCGGCCATTGGGAGCGTGGCACAGACACGCGCAGCAACTTTTGGGCCGGCGACACCGCCCTCGCGACACTTGCCCTGTTGTATGCGGATGAAGACCCGCGCTCCGAATTCATGGCGGAATCGCTGACCTGGCTGGCCCAGCAGCCGCTGAGCGGCACATATTGCCACGGCTTGCGAGCGCATGCGTTAGCGCTTGTTCCGGGGCGGACTTATCGCGGCCGACTCGAAGCCGACTTCAAGTGGCTGCTGGCCGCCGCCATTCCCAAGGGAAAGCGCGGCGCCGGCGGATATGGCTACGCCGCCGCCAATCCGGGCGCGTGGGACAACTCGAATTCGCAATATGGCGTGTTGGGCACGTGGATGGCGAGCAGCGCCGGACTCGATGCGCCGGCCGGCTATTGGCCGATGATCGGGGAGCACTGGCTGACGCAGCAAAGGCCTGACGGCGGCTGGGGCTACACGAGCGAAGGGCCAAGCACCGGCAGCATGACCGCGGCGGGGCTGGCATCGCTTTTTGTCGTGCATGATCAGCTCTACAAGGGCCGCCCGCGCGAGGTCGCGACCTACCTCGCCGGCATTGAGCGCGGACTCGATTGGATGGGCGCAAACTTTGATACCGAAAACCCAGGCGGCGAGCTGATCTGGCGCTATTACTATCTCTACGGCGTCGAGCGCGTCGGACGCGCCAGCGGAAGCCGATATTTTCGCGATCAGCCCTGGTTCAGGCTGGGGGCTGAGGCGCTCCTCAAAGAGCAGACCCCCGCCGGCAGTTGGCCCGGCGCCGGCCTCGACAACGGCGAGCTGCGCAACACGGCATTTGCGCTCATGTTCCTGTGCCATGGGCGCGCCCCGCTCACCTTCAACAAGCTCCTGCACGGGAACGACTGGAAGAAAACCCCGCGCGACGCGCACAATTTCACCCGCTATGCTGAACATGCCTTCGAGCGCATGTTGAACTGGCAGCATGTTCGGCTCGACAACCCGCTCGAAGATCTGCTCGAATCGCCGATCCTCTATCTGCGCGGCGAAAATGCCTGGACCTTTGAACCTGACGAAGTGGAGGTGCTCCGCGAATACTGCCGGCGCGGCGGGTTTGTTCTGGGCGTCTGCGGCGATGGCAGCGAGGAATTCGCCGCGTCGTTTGAGCGGCTCGGCCGCGCGCTTGTGCCCGATCAGGTGCTGCGCCCGCTGCCGCCGGAGCATGCGCTGTTTAGCGGCGAAATCCAGTTTGCGATCAAGAGCGCGCCCAAGCTGCTGGAGGTACACAACGGCATCCGCCCGATTTTGCTGCTTTGCAAAGAGGACATTGCGAAGACCTGGAACAGCCGCCCGCCGCGCGGCGCGGCCGAAGAACACTATCAGCTTGCCGCCAACATCTATCTCTACGCGACGGACAAGTCGCGCATTCGGAGCCGGCTGTTGAACTCATACATTCCGGTCGAGGCGGTGGAGATCAAGCGCACGATTCGGCTTGCGCGCGTGCGTCATCGCGGCCGCTGGGAGATCGAGCCGCAGGGCTGGTCGCGCCTGAGCGCGCATCTGAACAACACCGTCGGCACGCGGCTGGAGTTATCCGCCGGGGTCAGGCTTGACGACGCGGAGCTGCAGGAGTTCAAAATCGCGCATATGGCCGGGCTTGAAGCGCTCGAGCTCTCGCCGGACGAACTGACGGGATTGCGGCGCTTCATCAGCAATGGCGGAACACTGCTGGCGGATGCCAGCGGCGGCGCCGATGCATTTCTGAATTCGCTGGAGGCGATTGTGCGCGACGTGCTGAAGAGCGACCCCGCGCCGATCGCACAGGGCGCGGCGCTGCTGACCGGGCGTGAAATTCCGGGTGCCACCAGCCTGGCCGGCATGGGCTTGCGGAGGAGCGCGCGGGGCACGAACGGAGGATTCAAATATCCGCGGTTGCGCTCATTTACGAGCGGCGCGCGGCATGCCGTCATTTGCTGTCCGCTGGACCTGACCGCGAGCCTGCTGGGCACAAACATCTACAACCTGCGCGGCTACGAGGCCGATGCGGCGCTCAAAATCATGCAAAACCTGCTCGCCTATGCGAATCTGCCGGTCGCCGAGAAGGCCCGTCTGCATTGATGCGCGGCAGGGGGGCGGATATTCGCGCGATTTCAACTGTTCTCCGTCGTTTGCGGCGCCGCGCCCGTGAGGAAGCGGAGATTCGCGGAGAATCCAACCACTCCCTTACGGTCGTGGCTCTGCAAGAAAACGGTCGTGGCTCTGTTATTCCGCGTTCGTGGCTTGCGGTGCATGGTGTTGTGCGCGGCGAGCGGCGTTGCGCGGACTTACGATAACGACCACAATGCCAAACGCGCCATTGTTGAAGCATGACACGCCGCGCCGTGACGGCAGCTACGACGGCGCATGTCGAGTCGAGGTCGAGCCAGAGATGAAACCGCGCCCGCCCACGCCCCAACACACGGCTACGTCAGGATCACTGAGCGCCAGGCTATCGCTTCGAGCGCTCCGCCTGCGGCCTGCGACCAGGCGAGCGCATTCCGCACCAACCGCACGGCGGTCGCATTCCCGAGCGCCTGGGACGCTCGCGCTGGTTTTCAGGTCTGTTTGCCTGCCGGCGTGCTGCGCGCTGGTCGGCGGCTGCGCCATGCACGTCACGCCGCCGGCGGTGTGCGTCGATCCGGTCACGGTGGTGCTCGCGGATTATGGTCATCACGCCAGCGTCGTGCTGCCGCGGATCGACGGACAATCGGTCGAGTTCGCGTTTGGCCAATGGGAGTGGTTTGCGAAAGGCAACGAGTCCAGCGGCAACGCGCTGCGGCTGGTGGCCTGGCCGTCGGAGGGCACGCTGGCGACGCGCGTCATTCCGGCGGATGCTTCGGTCGCCGGGCTGCAGGGCGTGATGCCGGTCAAGTCGTTGCAGGAGCTGCATGTCGAGCGCTCCTCCGCCGCTGCGCTGCGTGAGAGCCTGCAGGCCGAATACGACGCGGCACGGGCGACGGAGACCTATCGACCGGCGGCCGGCCTGTCATTTGTCAAAGCTCGCCGCGACTATTCGATCGCGCATACCTGCAATCACGCCGTCGTCGAGTGGTTGATCCGGCTTGGTTGTGACGTATGGGCGCCGCTGCCGGGTTCGCAGGCGATCATTCACGCGCCGAAAGGGGCAAGTTCAAGCAAGCGCCGACGAGCGCGGGGCGTCAGAACGTGGGAAGAGAGTGGGAGGGTGGGAATGTGGGAACGTGGGAGGGTGGGAATGTGGGAACGTGGGAACTGTTGCGGTGGTAGTGGCTGGGCGTGAACGCGCGATCGCGCTGTAGCGTTGGGGCTCCGTACCCAACGCCGGGTCGGGCGGGTGTTTCAAGCGGGATGCAGATACTGTCGGCAATGGAGACGACATCGGCCACGGAGGTCCGACGGAAAAGCGTGATAACGTGCGAAGGTGATAAAATGATCAGACTGGCGCCGGGCTGCTCCCGCTACGCGCGTCGATTCATTCGTTCGTTCTTCGCTATTCGCTATTCGCCATTCGCAATTCCTGCGGTCCACCATCGCCACACAAAATGCATGCGGCCCGCACGGCCGGAGATTCCGACGGCGCGCGGGCCGCATGACATTCGACATTCGTGAACAACTCGATCGTCGCGGATCGAGGCGGCTGTAGCCTTATGCGCCGGCGGTGCCGACCGGCGGACCATACGCGCCCGGCGCAAGGCCCGTGACGACCGTACCGCCCACGATGTTCTCCGCGGACGGCTCAAGCAGATGGCGCGAGCCAGCAACCTGTTCGCCCGAATGCAGCAGCTTCATCTCCTGATAGCCCTTGAAGCCCGTGCCCGCCGGGATCAAGCGCCCGAGGATCACATTCTCCTTGAGGCCGATCAGGCGATCATCCTGTCCGCCGAGCGACGCTTGCGTGAGCACCTTGGTCGTTTCCTGGAAGCTCGCCGCGCTGATGAACGACTCGCTCTGCAAGCTTGCCTTGGTGATGCCGAGCAAGAGCGTCTTGGCGGTCGACGGCTTGGGCTTGCGGCCTTTGGCGAGGGTGCCGCCTTCCGACTCGACCGCGTCATTCTTCGCGGTGAATTCCTCGCGCGAGACGACCTGTCCGATCGCGAAATCGGTGTCGCCCGGCTCGGTGATCTTCACGCAGCGGCTCAGCCGCAGGTTCTCATCGCGGAAGCGGAACTTGTCGATGACTTCGTTCGGCAGGAAGATCGAATCGCCTTCGCCGTCGATCTTCACCTTGCGCAGCATCTGCGAAAGGATCACCTCAATGTGCTTGTCGTTGATCGTCACGTTCTGCTGACGATAGACGCCCTGCACTTCCTTCAGCAGGTAGCGGTGCAGATCTTCCTCGCCGTTGATGCGCAGAATGTCGTGCGGGATGAGCGGGCCTTCACAGAGCGGCGTGCCGGCCTCGACATAGTCGCCGCCATGGACGAGGAGCTGCTTGTCCTGCGGAACGTGATGCTCTTTCTCCATGCCCGATTCGCTGCGGACGATGATCGTCATCTTGCCGCGGCGCTTGTCCGAGACCAGCTCGACCATGCCGGAGATTTCGGCCATGACCGCCGGCTCCTTCGGCTTGCGGGCTTCGAAGATTTCGGTGACGCGCGGCAGACCGCCGGTGATGTCCTGTGTGCCGGACATTTCGCGCGGCTGGCGCGCGAGGAGCATGCCGGGCTTGACCTTCTGGCCCTCTTCGACCTCGATGCGGGCCTTGGCGGGGAGGTGGTGGAAGTCGAGCACGCGGCCGGAGCCGTCATCCGCCTCGATGATGATGCGCGGATGCTTGTCGCCCTTGTGCTCGATGATGATCCACTTGCTGCCTTCGCGGCCTTCCTGCTCCTGTCGGACGGTTTCGCCGGCGATGATGTCCTGGAAGCGGACGATGCCGCCGGCCTCGGCCAGCATGGGCGTGAAGTGCGCGTCCCATTTCACGATGATCGCGCGCGGCTGCACCTTGGCGCCGTCGGCGAAGAGCAACGAGGCGGCGTAGGGAACCTTGTAGCGTTCCAACTCGCGGCCCTTTTCGTCGCTGAGGGCGATTTCGCCGTTGCGCTTGAGGACGCGCCAAATCTTGTGGCCGGTTTCCTCGTCGGTCATTTCGACTGGGTTGAGGTTGTGATAGACGACCACGCCGGCCTGGGCGATGGCAATTTCGGCCTCCATGACCGCGCGGCTGGCGACGCCGCCGGTGTGGAAGGTGCGCATCGTGAGCTGCGTGCCGGGTTCGCCGATCGATTGCGCACCGATGATGCCGACGGCGAGGCCCTCCTCGACCAGGTGGCCGGACGAAAGGTCCGCACCGTAGCAGCGGGCACAGACGCCCAGCCGGCTCTCGCAGGTGAGCGGGCTGCGCACGCGAATGCTGTCGAGGCCGAGGCCGCCGTCTTCGGGCTTGGCCTCCAGCCGGCGGGCCACTTCGATCGTGATCAGCTCATTCTCGCGCAGCACGATCTCATCCGTGCGGATGTCGCGAATGGTGTCGCGGGCGATGCGCCCGACGATGAGCTGGCTGAGCTTGACGTCGACTTCCTCGCCTTTGTAGATCGTGCTCTTGGTGATGCCCTCGATCGTGCCGCAATCCAGCTCGTTGATGATGACGTTTTGGGCGACATCGGCCAGCTTGCGCGTCAGATAACCCGAGTCGGCGGTTTTCAACGCCGTATCGGCCAAACCCTTGCGGGCGCCGTGCGTCGAGCTGAAGTATTCGAGCACCGTCAGGCCTTCGCGGAAGTTGGCCTTGATCGGGGCCTCGATGATTTCGCCGCTGGGTTTGGCCATCAGGGCGCGCATGCCGGCGAGCTGGCGAATCTGATCGACCGAGCCGCGGGCGCCCGAGTCGGTCATCAGGTAAATCGGATTGAGATAGGGCTTGGCTTCCTTCTCGCCGCTCTTGGCGTTGAGTCCGTTGGCGCCGCGCCAGTCGTCCTTCAAGACTTCCATCATCTTGCCGGTGATCTGCTCGCGGGCATGCACCCAGACGTCGATGAGCTGGTTGTGCCGCTCCATCGGCGTAATCACGCCGTTGGCGAAGTTCTTCTCAATCTTGTCGACCGTCTTCTGGGCGGCTTCGAGAATCTTGGTCTTGGCGTCGGGCACGCGCAGGTCAGTCAGCGCGAACGAGAGGCCCGCCAGCGTGCTGTGCTTGAAGCCCAGTTCCTTGATGCGATCGAGCAGGGCGATCGTGCGCGACCGGCCCAGCAGCGCGTGACAGTCGGAGATCACGCGCGAAATGCCCTTGCCCAGCGGATAGTTGTAGAAGGGCATGTCGGGGTCGAGCATGTCGTTAAAGGTGCAGCGCCCGACCGTCGTCAGGATCAGCCGGCCCTTGGGCGCGGGCTTCGAAAGTTCGCCGCCGCTCGTGACGATGTGCGACCGCGTGATCCGCACCTTGATCGGCACGTGCATGCCGATCTGACCCATCGTGTGCGCGAGCATCGCCTCCTGAGGCGAGCCGAAAGCGCGCTCTTTGCCCTTGGGCCGCTCGCCGACCTCGCCGCGATGTTCGCAGGTGAGGTAATAGATGCCCATGACCATGTCCTGGCTGGCGGCCATGATCGGGCTGCCGTTGGCGGGGCTGAAGATGTTGTTGGTGCTCATCATCAGCACGTGCGCTTCGGCCTGGGCTTCGATCGACAGCGGCAGGTGCACGGCCATCTGGTCGCCGTCGAAGTCGGCGTTGAAGCCTTTGCAGACGAGCGGGTGAATCTTGATCGCGTTGCCTTCGACCAGCACCGGCTCAAACGCCTGAATGCCCATGCGGTGCAGCGTCGGGGCGCGGTTGAGCAGCACCGGATGCTGATAGATGACCTCTTCGAGAATGTCCCAGATCTGCTGGTCGCGGCGTTCCAGCATCTTCTTGGCCGACTTGATCGTGTCGGCCAGGCCGCGCTCGCGCAGCTTGCGGATGATGAAGGGCTGATAGAGCTCCAGCGCGATCTTCTTGGGCAGGCCGCACTGGTGCAGCTTCAACTCGGGGCCGACGACGATGACCGAACGGGCCGAATAATCGACGCGCTTGCCCAGCAGGTTTTCGCGGAAGCGGCCCTGCTTGCCCTTGATCATGTCGGTCAGCGACTTCAGCGGGCGGTTGCTGCTGCCGAGCACGGGGCGACGACAGCGCCCATTGTCAAAGAGCGCATCGACCGCCTGCTGCAACATGCGCTTCTCATTGCGGATGATGACTTCGGGGGCGTTGAGGTCGATCAGCTTCTTGAGACGATTGTTGCGGTTGATGATGCGACGATAGAGATCGTTCAGATCGCTCGACGCGAAATTGCCGCTGTCGAGCAGCACCAGCGGGCGCAAGTCCGGCGGAATGACCGGGATGACCTCCAGCACCATCCACTGCGGCTCATTCGCGCTGTTGCGGATGCTCTCGACCAGCTTCAGCCGGGTCGAAAGCTCCTTGATGCGCTGCTTGCTGCTGGTTTTGGTGAGCGAGTCGCGCAACTCCTTCGAAAGATCGGACATGTTGATCTTCGTCAACAGTTCGCGGACCGCCTCGGCCCCCATCAGCGCGCGGAACCCGGTGTCGGCGTATTCCTCGACCGCCCGGCGATACTCCTCTTCGGTCAGGAGCTGCATTGCCTCCAGCTTGCTCTGGCCAGGATCGACGACGACGTAATCCTGGAAGTAGACGACCTTTTCCAGGTCGCTCGTCTTCATGTCGAGCAGCGCGCCCAGCCGGCTCGGCATCGCCTTGAAGAACCAGATGTGCACGACCGGCGCGGCCAGGTTGATGTGGCCCATGCGCTTGCGGCGCACGCGGCTGTGCGTGACCTTCACGCCGCAGCGGTCGCAGATCATGCCCTTGTGCTTGGTGCCTTTGAACTTGCCGCAGAAGCACTCCCAGTCGCGCTCCGGCCCGAAGATGCGTTCGCAGAAGAGGCCGTCTTTTTCAGCGCGATAGGTGCGGTAGTTGATCGTTTCGGGCTTTTTGACTTCGCCAAAGGACCAACTGCGGATGTCATTGGGCGAGGCCAGCGAAATCCGCACGGCGGTAAAGTCATTAATCCGATCGTATACGGTCTCTGCCATCTGGCGTCATCCTTTCGTTTTGCCGCTACGCAACACAGCCTCAAAGGACCGGTAAGGGTATAGCCGTCAGCGGCGCGGTCCGCGTCGAATCGAACGCTTTCCGTTGCCGCGAAGGTTCCCCATCTCAATCGTCGTCACCAGCAATAAATCAATCATGCGAAAATCGTCCGGCCCCTCAAAAACCACGATCGTTCGTCCGCCGTGAGGGTGGGCCAGCGCCTCCGGGTGACGTACGGACACATGACTGCCATCCGCCATGACAAGGACAAACGGGCGAAAGGGTCGCGCTTCATGAGCTTCGCATATCGCGGATATTGTCATCATCCAGTCCTGCGAACATCCGTACACTGTATTACCGGTTCCGCTCTCTGCGTTTGAAGCGCGAGCGAAAAAACCGTACTGTGCTGCCAGCCGCGCTATGCATCGAATCGTTTGTCCTCTATTCGACTCGCTTGACCGTAACCGGCCCTGCACGGGCCAATTCGCTATTCGCAATTCCGAATTCGCAATTGATTTACGCCGTCGCCACGTGCGCGTTCTGGCTTGCCGTCGCCCAGTCTTCCGCACGCATCGTCATACCGACCAGGCCGCCCATTCGGCGGAAACCCAGCTCTTCCAGAAAATCGACCTCCGTGCCCCAGGCCACCACGTCAACGCGCTGCACGCCGTCCGCATAGAGCGCCTCCAGCACGCGCCGGGCCATTTCCATCGCGATGCCCTCGGCGTCGTGCTCGATGCGGCCGTCCATCCGTGTCACCGCGCCCGGCCCCTGAAAGCGGGCGTCGAGCTTGCACTCGGTCAGATAGCCGCGGAGACCGTCGCACACGCCGCGAGCGATGCCGATCAGTTCGCCGTTCATCCGCGCGGTGACGAAGGTCGTGCTGTTCTGCATCATCTTGCTGATCTGCTCCGGCTGCGCACCGATGTCATGCTTCATGCGGCGGTAAAACTCCGCCACTTCGCGAGCATCAGTGTCGGCGCCGGCGCCGTAGGTTACGGGGTGCATCGGGACTCCGATTCAATGAGTAACGAGTTTCTAGTAGCGAGTAGCGAGTGAAAAATAGCGCACTCTCACTCCCAACGCCGCGGCTAACAACCGCTTTGAGTTATTGGCAACAGGAACTCTTTACTCTTAACTCGCTACTCTTAACTCGCTACGGTCAAACAATCCTCCGCTTCTCAAGCTGAATATTCAGACCCAGCCCGCGGATTTCGTTGCAGAGCACGTCGAAGCTCACCGGCGTGCCGGCGTCGAGCGTGTGCGTGCCCTTGACCATGCTCTCATAGATCTTCGTGCGACCCTCGACGTCGTCGCTCTTCACCGTCAGCAATTCCTGCAGGATGTACGCCGAGCCGTACGCCTCCAGACCCCAGACTTCCATCTCGCCGAAGCGCTGACCGCCGGTGCGGGCCTTGCCGCCGAGCGGCTGCTGCGTGATCAGGCTGTAGGGGCCGGTGCTGCGGGCGTGAATCTTGTCGTCGACCAGGTGATGCAGCTTCATCATGTAGATATAGCCGACCGTGACAGGCTGGTCGAAGGCGTCGCCGGTGCGACCGTCGTAGAGCACGGTCTTGCCGGTCAGCGGCATCTCGACCAGCAACTCGTTCGTGCGGCCGGCTTCCTGCACGACCTTCATGTCCTTCTGTCGCTCGCGCACGTGGCGGTTGGCGTCGGCGATCGCGGCTTGAATCTGATGCTCCGAAGCGCCGTCAAAGACCGGCGTAATCGCCTGGAACCCAAGGATCGAAGCCGCCCAGCCGAGGTGCGTCTCCAGAATCTGGCCGACGTTCATACGGCTCGGCACACCCAGGGGGTTGAGGCAGATGTCCACCGGTGTGCCGTCCGCAAGGAACGGCATGTCCTCTTCCGGCATGATGCGGGCGATGACGCCCTTGTTGCCGTGACGACCGGCCATTTTGTCGCCGACGCTCAGCGTGCGCTTCGTGGCGACGTAGACCTTGACCATTTCGAGGACGCCGCTGGGCAGTTCGTCGCCGCGCTTCATGTGGGCCAGCTTGCGCTCGCACTCCTCGGCGATCTCGAGCACCTTTGGCCAGTACTGCTGATAGAGCGGCTCGCACTCCTCGCGCTTCGCCGCGGGTTTGACCCACTTCAACGAGAAGGTCTCGATCTGCTCGAGAATCACGTCGGGGTTCTCGCTCTTGCCGACGATCTGGCGTGTGTTGGGGTCGATGATGTACTCGCCCTCGAGGAAGCCCTCCATCGCCTCGACCATTTGTTTGAAGACCTTGATGCGCTTGTCATTGCATTCGGACTGGAACGCCTTGATCTGCGCATCGATCTCCTTCTTCTTGTCCTCGCTCAGGTGAGTGCGGCGCGAGAAGTGCTTGGCGCCGATCACGACGCCCTCCTGGCCGGCCGGCATTTCCAGCGAATCGTTCTTCACGTCTTCGCCCGCACGCCCGAAGATCGCGTGCAGCAGCTTCTCTTCCGGCGACAGCTCGCTCTTGCTCTTCGGGCTGATCTTGCCGACGAGGATGTCGCCGGCCTTCACGTGCGTGCCGATGCGGACGATGCCGCGCGCGTCGAGATTGCGCAGGGCGCGCTCCGACACGTTCGGAATGTCGCGCGTGAACTCCTCACGGCCGAGCTTGGTCTCGCGGATTTCAATCTCGTGACTTTCGATGTGGATGCTCGTGAACGCGTCGTTTTTGACGAGCCGCTCCGAGATCAGAATCGCGTCCTCAAAATTGAAGCCGTCATACGTCATGAAGGCCACCAGCACGTTGCGGCCCAGCGCCAACTCGCCGTTTTGCATCGCGGCGCCGTCGGCGATGATCTGGCCGGCCTTGACGCGCTGCCCGGGCCGCACGACCGGCTTCTGATTCAGGCAGGTGCGCTCATTCAGGCCGATGAACTTGCGCAGGACGTATTCATCGGTGTCGTCGATCACGATCCGCAGTGAATCGACATAGGTCACTTTGCCGTTCTTGCGGGCTTTGATCGCCATGCCGGTGTTCTCGGCGACAGGGCGCTCCATCCCGGTCGCGACAATCGCGGGATCGGTGCGGATCAGCGGCACGGCCTGGCGCTGCATGTTCGAGCCCATCAACGCGCGGTTGGCGTCGTCATGTTCCAGGAACGGAATCAGCGACGCCGAAACGCCGACCGTCTGCTTCGGCGAGATATCGACGTATTGAATGTCGTCATTGACCACCTGTTTGAGGTCGCCCTGAACGCGCGCCAGCAGCGTGCCGTCGCTGAGCTTGGCCGATTTGCGGTGCTTTTCCGGGTTGCGCATGCGCGCGACGTAGTCCTCACGCGGCTCGATCGCCGGCAGCGCATCCGATTCGGCCTCGTCCGAGACCACGTCCGGCGGCGCCAGCGTCGAGCGCTGCTCCTCATCAGCACGCAGATAGACAATCTGACCATTAACCTTGCCGCGCTCGACCTTGCGGTAGGGCGTAATCAGGAAGCCGTAATCGTCGATCGAGCTGTAGATGCCCAGCGACGCAATCAGACCGATGTTCACGCCTTCGGGCGTCTCGATCGGGCAGATGCGGCCATAGTGCGAGATGTGCACGTCGCGCACTTCGAAGCCGGCCCGCTTGCGGTTCAAGCCGCCGGGGCCCAGCGCGGACAGACGGCGCTCGTGCGTAAGCTGGCTGAGCGGGTTGGTCTGGTCGACCACCTGCGAAAGCTCGCTGCGGCCGAAGAAAAAGTCGATGCTGCTGCTGATGCTCTTGGTGTTTACCAGCTCCGCGATCTTCCCGATCGTCTCGGGGTCTTTCAGGCTCATGCGCTCCTGCACCGTGCGGCGGAGCTTCAGGAAGCCCTTGCGCAGCTCCTCGGCGGCCAATTCATCGATGGTGCGCAAGCGGCGATTGCCGAGGTGATCGATGTCATCCACCTGGCCCTGCCCGTCGCGCAGCGCGAGCAGATAGCGGATCGACTCGACCACGTCCTCCGAGCGAAGGACCATCTCCGACTCGGGAATGCCTTTCTCAAACTTGCGGTTCAGACGGAACCGGCCGACCTTGCCCAGACGATAGCGGTTCTCGTCAAAGAACTTTTCGTGGAAGACCTTGCGGGCCTTGTCGATCTGCACCGGCGTGCCCGGACGCAGACGCGCGTAAATCCGCAGCAGCGCCTCGTCGTGCGTGGTCGCGGGGTCTTCAGCCAGCGTATTGAGAATGATCGGATCGCTCATCTTGCTGATGACGTCGATCTGCTTCACGTTCGATTCGCGAATTTTGTTGACGGCCTCGCCCACCTGGCGCCCCGCGCCGACCAACTCTTCGCCGGTGTCGGGGTCGATCACTGCCGCGGCGGCCCACATGTCAGGCTTGAGCTGATTGGGTTTGACCGACTTGACCGAGTAGAACGCGCGGATGATCGATTCGGTTGTGCCGTACTTCTCATCCATGGCGCGCAGGAACGTCGTCGCCGGAATTTTGCTCGATTGGTCGATGCGAACGGCCAGCAGATCTTTGCGCGTGACGTTGATCTCAATCCAAGAGCCGCGCTCGGGAATGATGCGGCAGGCGTGGAGGGCACGGTCGCCCTCGGCCGACTCCTTGACGAAATCGACGCCGGGCGAACGGTGGAGCTGCGACACAATCACGCGCTCGGCGCCGTTTACGATGAATTCGCCGCCGCCGATCATGATCGGAAGCTCGCCGAGATAGATGGCCTCTTCGGCGACTTCTTCGCGATCCTTGCGGTGCAGCCGCACGCGGATGCGGAAGGGCATGCCGTAGGTCAGGCCGAGTTCACGGCATTCATCGGGCGTGTAGCGGGCCTTGTCGAGCGCGTAATCGACGTACTCAAGCTTCATGTTCCCGTCGTAACTCTCGATCGGGAAGACTTCGCGCAGCAGGTTTTCTAGCCCGAGGTCTTTGCGTTTGGCCGAGTCGATTTCGGCCTGCAAAAAGCGCTTGTAGGCGTCGGTCTGAATCTCCATCAGGTCGGGCACGGCGACGGCGTCGCCGTGACGGCTGAAATCGCGAACGTTATGCACCAGCATGCCGATTGCCCTCGTGAAGTTGCAGACGAACCCGCGACGCGATACCGTTACTCAGGTCGCCGCCAGGAACGAGACCGCCGCGGCAAGCGTGAAAGCCGACAGCGCGCCACGCTCCGCCGGTTTGGGACGTACTCGAAATGAATCGATACTCGCCATGTGCGCCCTCGTGATTCAACGGAAGACTCAAACGCGACCGCCCCGGACGGCTAACGCCGCCGAGACCGTCGCAACGCACATCCGAGACCAAGGTCGATCGACTCCGCGTCGTCACGCTCAATTCCGCAAGCAGTGCATCGTACCACGCTGAAATTGGAATGCAAGTTGCCTCTGGAAAATTTCATTGCAATGCGGTCGCGAGAGGTGCTATGATAAGCGATCCGCTTCTGCCGATTATCGGACGTATCGCCGCTATCGACTACGGCGCCAGGCGGATCGGAGTGGCGCTCTCGGATCGGGCGCAGTCGCTCGCTTCCCCCGCGGCCGTACTCAATGCGACCGGCAGACCCGAAGACAACGCCCGGATTGTCATCCGCTGGGCCGAACGCGAAGAGCCGGCGGCTTGGCTGGTCGGACTGCCGCTGAACATGGACGGGTCTGAGGGCGAAGCCGCCCGGGCCGTGCGGGTCTTTGCGGCGGCCCTGGCGGCAGCCAGCACCAAGCCGATCCAGCTTTGGGATGAGCGCCTGACGAGTTTTGGCGCTGATCAGCACATCAAGGAAATGGGCCTGAGCCGAAAAAAACGCCGCGAGCGCCAGGACGCCTTGGCGGCGTGCGTACTCCTGCAGAGCTATCTTCAGGCACGCGTGAGTTCGAAAGATCTGCCGCTGAGAGGTGATCGCGCTTCGGATACGTCCGCTGACGGCTAGTGCTTCGACACAGTTGAATTTGCCGGTTAGGAGCAAGGGTAGCATGGGCCTCTGGCCCGTCCGTCGATCAACAAACAACGGCGCTCATTTCACGTCATAACGCCTGAACGCTTTCATTTTTTCCTCAGAATGCCTAACAACTCCGGATGGCGCAGGCTTCCGTCCTGCTCGAACAGGCAGGATGCCTGTCTGACATCTGCGTTTTGTCAGGCGCGCTCTGATACTATTGTGACAGACGGGTAGGCGTTCGCGTTGCTCAAGGGGGCTTTTTGCATCAGGCCTTAACATAAAATTAATGCTCGCGCCTTATTTTCATGACCCGTTGGATGGGAAACGCAGAGGCGAGAAGTTTCGTTTGGCGTCCACCCTATGCCACAACTAGTTTGCCCCAAGCGTTGCCGGCGGCGCATGTTGCCATCGGACTGAGGTTCGTATACCCCGCGCTTGGGATATGCGCAACGACCCCGCAACAAAGAGGTTGTGACGATTTTCAAGAGCACGGTTTTTGGAGGAGAACGATCGATGAAGCGATTCTGCATGGCGACGCTCAGCGTCGCGGCCTTTGCGTCGGTGGCGCTGGGTCAGGTTCGTTTGAATGAACTTCTCGTCAACCCGGTCGGCACCGATCAGGGCTTTGAGTTCTTCGAGCTGCGCAGCACCACGCCGAGCCAGAGCCTGTCCGGTCTGTGGCTGCTGGGTGTTGAGGGTGACGGCACCGCTGCCGGCACGATCGACGTGGCCCTCAACCTGAGCAGCTTCAGCACGGGCAGCAACGGCCTGTTCCTGTGGCGCGACACGGCGACGGTGCTGTCGCCGGCCCCGGAAATGGCGACGACGATCAACGTCGCCGATTTCGTCCCGGATCTTGAGAATGGCACACAGACGTTCATTCTCGTTTCGGGCTTTACCGGCGCGACCGGTCTCGATCTCGACACCAACAACGACGGCACCCTGGATGTCGCCCTCCCGTGGGGATCGGTGCTGGATTCGATCACGCTCATCGAAGATGACGGCACCGCGAACTTCGCATATGCCGATGAGTTGGGCGGCGTGGTTTTCCCGCAGCAGACATTCAGCCCGGATGCGTATCAGCTTTTCGAGGGCCAGGGCTGGGTCTATGACATCCTTGGCACCGGCACTGGTCCGTTCACCAGCGATCCGCTGGAAGTGATCGACGCTGCCGGCACGCCGCTTGGCTATAGCTTCACCGTTACGCCGGGATCGGCGAACGTTCCGGAGCCGGCCAGCCTGGTGCTGGTGATGCTGGGCCTGGCGCTGCGTCGCCGCTAAGTCGCGAAGCCGGCGCGCGGCTTGGCCGAGCGGTTCTTCACGCGGGCCAGGCTGTCAGCGGCGTCTATCGACATTCGACCCCGCGTGCTCGTTCAACGGGTGCGCGGGGTTGTGCGTTTGGCAGGGCCGTCGCGGCGCCGGCCCGTGCGCCAAGCGCGTATAATCGCCGCATGAATTCAAGCACTGCGTTGAATGCGATCATTGCGAAACCGCGCGGCTTTTGTGCGGGCGTCGAGCGCGCCATCAAGGTGGTCGAGCTGGCGCTGGAAGAGTACGGCCCGCCGGTCTATGTGCGCAAGGAGATCGTGCACAATATCCACGTTGTGCAGCGGCTGCGGGAGAAGGGGGCGGTTTTCGTCGAGGAGCTGGACGAAGTGCCCGGCGGGGCGGTCGCGATCCTGTCGGCGCACGGCTCTCCGCCCGCCGTCTACGAAGACGCCCGTCAACGCGCGTTGCGCGTGATCGACGCGACCTGTCCGCTGGTGACGAAAGTGCACATGGAGGTGCGCCGCTACGTGAAGCGCGGCTATCGCATCATCCTGATCGGTCACGCCGGCCACGATGAAGTGATCGGCACGATGGGCCAGGCGCCGGACCACACCACGCTGGTTCAGGATCTTCTCGACGTTGAACAATTGGAGCTGGGGGCTGACGAGCGCGGCGTGATTCTGACGCAAACCACGCTCAGCCAGGATGACACGCATGAAATCATGGCGGCGCTGCAGCGGCGCTTTCCGCAGCTCGAAGCGCCGCCTTCGGACGATATCTGCTACGCCACGCAGAACCGGCAGAACGCCGTCAAGGAGATCGCTTCGAAGATCGACCTCTTGCTCGTGGTGGGGTCGCAGAATTCATCCAACTCGCAGCGCTTGACCGAGGTCGCCCGCGCCCGCGGCGTGCGCAGCCATCTGATCGACGGGCCGGAACAGATCGACCCGGCGTGGCTGGAGGGCGTGCAAAGCGTGGGCGTCTCGTCGGGCGCCAGCGCCCCGGAAGACATCGTGCAATCGGTCTTGGAGTACCTTCGCGCGCGGGGCGTCATCTCCACCCAGGAGGTTGACGCGCCCGATGAGAACGTCGTCTTCACGTTGCCGCCCTTCACCAAGCTGACGCGCAGCGGAGCGACCTCGTGATGGCAGGCAAGATTCGCACGGCGCGCCGCACAGCGCGGCCTTGGCGTGAGGGGCCGCCCGCCGGTCGCCGAAGGGCTGGCAGGAGCAGCTATACTCAATCTCGATGAAGGATGAAGGGATGAACCAGACTCGCGGCGGCAAGAGCCTCGACGTGATCGAACCTGTCGGGAAGCGCGTCCTGATCCGCAAGGATGAAGATAAGAAGACCACGAAGGGCGGCATCCAGCTCCCCGGGAACATTGAAATCCCGCAGATCACCGGGAGGATCGTTGCCGTTTCAGCTCAGATCGAGCGCGATGCGGACTATCCGATCCAGCAGTATGACCGCGTGCTCTTTAACCCCAAACACGCGATCCCCGTCGATTTTGAGGGCGACAACCGGCTCTATGTCGTGCCGATCGAGGATGTCGTCGCCGTCTTCCGCCGCGGCGACAAGGAAAAGACTGAAAGCTAGTGCTTCGTCATTCTTGATATGACGGTATTGAAGCAAGGGTAGCGTGGGCCTCCGGCCCGTGCGCGCTTCAACCAACAGAGGCATGGATCCGCGCGTGAGTCCAGTGAGAATCTACACTGGGAATTCCTCGAGTCATGCCTGAGATAACACGAGTGCTCTTGCTCGGTATAGCTTATTTTTTTTCCGGCGAAGCAGGCTTCCTGCCAGTCCGTTCAGGCAAGCTGCCGGTCCTGCCGTGGCGAAGACTCAGATCGACGGGCTCCTTGCAGCCAACGATGCTTTCATTGGCGGTTGACTCGGAAAGGAGTACACGTGCTTCGACAAAAAATGCATTTGTT
This sequence comes from uncultured Planctomycetales bacterium, assembly GCA_964418235.1. Classification (GTDB taxonomy): domain Bacteria; phylum Planctomycetota; class Phycisphaerae; order UBA1845; family Fen-1342; genus CAYQLG01. The sequence goes on along the minus strand of CAYQLG010000001.1, from coordinate 140,264 downwards.
CGTTGATGGTCGCACGGGCCGGAGGCCCATGCTGCTCGCGACGATTTGCCGTTCGATACATCCTGAGTGACGATCAAGAAATTCCTGGCAACGATCAAGAAAAAAAGTGAAAGTCAAAATCTGCGGCATCACGTCGATCGAAGACGCCCGCGCCACGGTCGCCGCGGGCGCGGATTACCTCGGCGTGATCCTGGCTGAAAGTCCGCGTCGGGTGACGCTGGCGCAGGCAGTCGAGATTGTGCGCTCCGTCGCGGCGGGCCTGACCACACCGGTGCTCGTGGTGCGCGATTGGCCGGTCGGTCAGTTGATCGATGTTGTGCGTCAAACTGCGGCGCGCTGGCTGCAACTGCACGGCGATGAGCCGGCGACGCTCTTGGCCGAATTGCGCCACGCGATGCCTGGGCTTCGGTTGATCAAAGCTTGGGAATGCGCCAGCGTCGCGGATAGCGCCCGCTTGCGCGCGTACCTCGCCGAATGTGATGCGGCTGGAGCGCCCCCAGACGTGGTTCTGATCGATCGCCCCAAGCGCCGTAGACCTGCAACGGCGGACTTGGCGGAGAGACCACACGGCGCGTCAGCAATTCCTGCCGGGGCTGACCTCGTGAGCGCTGACTCGTTGGCGCAGTTTCGCGAAATCGCACGTGGCATCCCGTGCCCCGTTTGGCTTGCCGGCGGATTGACGCCTGACAATGTGGCTGCCGCCGTGGCTCATTCTGAGTTTGCCGGAGTCGATGTCGCCGGCGGAGTCGAATCGGCCCCCGGTCGCAAAGATCACGCCGCGATTCAACGCTTCATCGCGGCTGTGCGAAGTGCAAGCATGACCGGCCGCGCGTGATTCGCGCTGCAGGGGATGGGCCGCGGCTCGGCGCGCGGCGGCGTTCGGCGGGATTTGCCCGCCCGCTGACAGCATGAGAATAACCTCCCCCATTATTCCCGATCATTGCTTAGCATGAGCCTATTCGGACGTGAGCGGATCTCAGACTCTGAAGGCCGTCAATTGGTCGGTGCGCCCAACCGGTGCATGCGCGGGCGCTGGACCAAGGTCGCCTGCGTGTTGGACGCGGCGAGAAAGGGCGCCGGGCGAGTCACGCCTCGCACCGTGGTGCGCAGAAATTACCGCTCATCGAGATCGCAGCCAATACCTCTCGATCGGGGCAGGAGTTGCTTTGGACCGAGGATGAGCTATAAGATTCGATGGTCTTGGGCCGAGAAAAAGCTCGGCCCGCTAGCCGGGAAGGCTCCCACCTTTCTTGCTAGCGCTTGGAGCTGGCTGCTCCTTCCGAGCCTCGGGGCTGCGCTGGCCCTGAGTGGAGCAAGCTGCTCTCAACGCATGAACACGCCGGCACCGCACGCCGCACGAACGGATGTTGTTGTGATTGCCCCAGTAATCAATCTGAGTGATAGCCGCGATTTTGACCCGCTGCAGGTGACGGATATTTTGGCCGCCGCCGTGACCGAGACCCCCGGCTTCGCGACGATCCCTGTGAATCTCACGTTGGCGGAACTGGCTCAGCGCGGCAAAAGTGTGGTCGATTCGCCCGCCGAAGCTGCCGATCTGGCCCGCGCCATGAACGCTGACGGCACGCTCGTCGCGGCGATTACCGCCTACTCGCCTTATGAACCTCTGAAAGTCGGGCTGGTGATGCAGTGGTATCCGGCGTCAGCGGAGGAAGCACCGCGCCCCGTGCCCGGCACAGGTGAACCGTCCGCCTTCGGCGAGCCGGCGGACGCCGCGGTCCCTTCATCGGCGCAGGCCGTCGGGGATTTTCAGGCCGCGACGAGCATGAGCCCCGTCGCGCGGCCGACGCTACAGGTGCAGCGCATCTATTACGCGGCGGATGAAGCGGTGCGCGACGAAGTCAAGCGTTTCGCGGACGCGCGCGATGAAAGCGACAGCCCTTATGGCTGGCGGCGCTTCTTGCGTTCACAACGGGACTATTTGCGTTATTGCACGTGGTCCGCTTTCCAGCCGATCTCAAGTCAGCTTCGTCCGGAACTTATTCCGACGCAGTCGCAGAAAAAGGACGCCGAATGAACCGGCATCGACGCTCACTCACGCTCGTCAAAGGTCGCCACAAATTCGTTTTTCGATACGAGCCTGGCGGCGAATCGGAACTGCTCGCGAGTTTTGTGCAGCTCGCCAGCGATCCCGACAGCGACTTTGATTGGCTCGACGCCGCCGTACTCAGCTTTCGCATGGGTCAACAGCAAGAACAGCCGCTTGACCCGGTTGATGGATAACCCCAGATTTGGATGGCCCCGGATGTACAGCCACGACGCAGCCCTGACGCGGATGAACGATCGCACGATCGCAGGTGATCGAACCATGAGAGATTTACAGCCTGAACAGAAGTTCGCCAGCTTGGTCGAACAGTTCATTAACTATCTCCGCGCCGAGCGGCATTTCTCGCCGCATACATCCAAATGCTACGCTGCGGACTTGCAACAATTCTGCGGCTATCTGATCGATCCCGCGGTGCTGCGCAACGCGCCCCCGGGCGGCCGCGAAAACGGCAAGAGCGCCCATGATCTCGCCGCCGAGAAACTGGCCGGCGTGCCCGGACATGAAGTCAACGGCCGCCTGCTCGGGGTCGACACCGACGTCGTCCGCGACTTCATGTCGATTCTGCGGGATAAGAATTACTGCAAGTCCACCGTCGCGCGAAAGCTCGCGACGCTCCGCAGTTTCTACAAATTCCTCGTGAAGCGCGGCTATTTGCAGAGCAACCCCGTCGCGCCGATCCGCACGCCCAAACAGGACAAGCGCCTGCCCAAGTGCCTCGAGGTCGATCAGATTGAGAAGCTGCTCGCCAACCCCGACACGACTACGCTCCTCGGCGCCCGCGACCGCGCCATGCTCGAAGTGCTCTACTCGACCGGCATGCGCGTCAGCGAGCTGATCGCGCTCAATGTCGCCGATGTCGATCTGGGGCAGAACATCGTCCGCGTCAGCGGCAAGGGCAAGAAGCAGCGCGTCGTCCCGCTCGGCCCCAGCGCCGCGCAGACGATTCTGCACTTCCTCGACCTGCGCCGGGCCGATCCGCGCTCGCCGGCGTTCGACGCCGAGGCGCTCTTCATCAACAAGCATGGCAAGCGCCTGAGCACGCGCAGCGTCCGCCGCAAGCTCGACAAGTATCTGCTGGAGGCCGGCCTCGACCTCTCGGTCAGCCCGCACACGCTCCGCCATAGCTTTGCGACGCACATGCTTCGCCGCGGGGCCGACCTGCGCAGCGTACAAGAGATGCTGGGCCACCAAAGCCTGAGCACGACGCAGATCTACACGCACCTGTCCGGCGAAACCGTGAAAGACGCCTACGACAAGAGCCACCCGCGGGCGTAGTCCGGCGTGCTCACTCTTCCGCCGGACAGCCGTAGGTGATACACGCGACAAACGCCGGGATATCGTCGAAATCGACGCGGCCGTCGCGGTTGCAGTCGGCCCGGCCGATGTAGCACGTGCCGTGCGTCGTGGCGTAAGCTTCGTCGCTGACCAGCGCCAGCACGAACGCGGCAATATCGTCAAAATTCGCCAGGCCGTCGCAATTGCAATCGCCGGACGCTGCACGTGTGAACGCCGTCATGCCTGAGATGAATTGGGAACCCGAGTCGGGGCCTGTGATGCGAAAAATCTCGCTGAGATCGCCCGTAATCGCATCGATTTGGCGAATGGCGCGATCTGCAGCAGAATAGAGAAATTGTTGATCAGCAGATAATGCCAACACGATTCCACCAATGCCGGATACGAGGATCCGCCGCTGGTCAGAGCGCCCGTTTTCATATCGATAAATGACGATCCCGTCAGGAGTGTAACCACTCACAAACACGTTCCCCCAACGATCAATCGCTAGGCCTGCAAAAACATATCGCTCAGTCGGATGGTAAGGAAAAGAGTCCACCGTCTCGACAGCTCCAAACGGATCGAATCGCCGAAGCGACGATCCGGTTGCATAGAGATAGCCGTTCGGCGCAAAGGCGATGGCGTGCCCAGAATGCGCGGTGAACCGCTGGGCGAAACCATCCGTGTCGATCTTGATGATGCCTTGGTAAAGGCCGCTGACATAGCAGTTCCCGTACGCGTCGAAGGCGATGTTGTTGTAGCCCTCCGGGTAGAGCAAGCCGTCGCGCCAGTCGTACTGCACGATTCCGGTTCCATCCGCGCGGTGCGCGGTCACGGTGCTGTTGAAGTTTGAGACAAACAGCCGGTCGCCCTGCGGGTGGAACGCGATGCCGGTTGGATCGCACATGCCGTCGCCGGGCGCGACGATCGTCCGAACGTAAACGGGAAAGCCCGGACGCACATTCAGTTCGCGAATCCAGCCGCCGCCGAGCAGGCAACCCTCGATCATGCCCACGGTGACGTAGAGGCGACCGTGGACGAACTCGCCGGCGGCAGGCGCGCTCAGGCACAATGCGAATAGAGCGATACTCGGGACAAAAGCGCTTTGAAAGCGAGCATGAGCAACCATCATCGATCTCCCAGAGTCTCTGACCTGCACTGGCTGGCAACCTATCATAACCCAAGAATGCCATGTGTTGCAAGCGATTCCGAAAATTCACTCGGATTTTCTCCAATAAGTATTGACAGACATAAGAAATGCGGTATCCAGCGGCTCTCTTGGGGCATTCTGTCTTTGACGTATCTCATCGGTTCCGATGGGGGGTGCCAAGAGCTTCAGGATTCAACAGCGGGAGGTTGTTCATGCAACGACTGGCTGTATTACTGCGGTCCTTCGCATGCGCGATTGCCGGAGCGCTGGCCTTGCCGTGCGCTGCGCAATGTACAGTGAGCCAGGCCACAAATGGTGAATGGGAGGCGCTGATGAACTGGCCGCTTCAGGCCGTGCATGCCTTTCTGACCAAGACGGGCATCGTCGTGGCGTTCATGGATGTGGGACACACGACGCATCCGAATCTCATCTTGTTCGATTCAAACTCACCCTATCGAGCGGAACCCTGCCCGCCGGAGGAGACGCCCCCTTGTCCGACGTCTGTGTTTTCTTAGGCGTTCATAGTGGCCGACGGCGAAGCTCGCCTGGATGGGATGGGCGTCCCCGCCCGTCATCGATCAAACGCACTCGCCCGGGCCGTTCACGACACAGCCCATCACCGCCACCTTGATCGGCAGCGTGATCTCCTCCGCGAGTTTCCGCCGCACGTCGGTCACGAGTTTGAACAGATCGACGTTGCTCCGCCCGCAGGCGGGGCAGGCGGCGAGAAGCCGTGGACCAGCCTGCACCGGTCGGACAATCTGCGTGATCGCCGCCGCTGGGCTAGATTTCTGGGAGCCCGGTGCGACTGGCGATCTTCTGTGCGACTTTCAGGAAGTCATCGTAGGCCTGACGCGCGGCAGTCATGTGGGCGCCGAGCGCACCGTCGGCGGATTTCAGGAAAAACATCGGTTTGCGCGCTTCGTGGGCGAGCGGCATCAGGCTGCGGTAGTCTTTTAGTTTTGCAATGCAGTTCGTGTCAGCGTCCAGTGTGACCGCGGCGGGGCCGGGCTCGTCGAGCACATGTTTTTTGTACGTTTCTGGAATTCGTGCCATCCAGCGCTCGAATGCGATCACGGGACGATCGAGTCGAATGGAATGCCGCAAAACCACATAGCCGACGGGCTCAATGTTTCCGCTGGGCAACGCAAATTCCATGTCATCCGGGCGTTTTTCGAGCCGCTCGCGCCAGTCGTGCCGCCATTGTCGGAGAGCCGGACCAAGATTTTTCAATCCCAGCAACGAAAACAGATCGGGGCCTAGCGGAATGACGACATAGTCTGACGCGATCAGCGCAGCCCGATTGATCGCCCCCAGGTTTGGCCCCAAATCGACAAGCGCGACCTCGGCGTTGTGAGCTTTGGCAGCGGCTTGCACGATTCTCCAGAATGCGGACGTTACGCGGAATGCGCGCTCGTCACGGTTCAGACATTTGGGCCAACTTTCCGAGAGTTGATCTTCGAACGACGAAAGTCCCATGTCGCCCACGAGCAGCGCGAGTTTGGGATTGATCACTTCGAGTCGCGGTAATGTGATGTCGCCCGTACCCTTGATCAACGGCTTCAGCGCATCGAAGACGGTCTCCGCTTGATTCTGCGACTCGAAGATCGTCGCGAGTCTATCTTCGTCCACGAAGGCCGCGGTCAGATTGCCCTGTGGGTCCAAGTCGGCGGCGAGCACGCTCAGGCCACGATGCGCAATGATCTCCGCGAGGTGATACACGAGCGATGTCTTTCCCACGCCGCCCTTGTTGTTGAAAAACGCAATGACGGGGATCGTCATGCGCGCCTCCTTACTCGGACGAGGATGTGGGCCGATTCAACCTCGTGCTCCAACGGCGGGTTGCTGTTCCTCTCAAGCTCCCGACGCACGATTGGAAATCCTGCCCCGAAGCGCTGCACGTAATTCAGCACCCGCATCGCCTCTGCAAGTTGAGGATTTCGATAGTCCGTATATCCCGGCAAACCGAAGCATTGACGGCTTACCCGCCCGAACGGTCCGCCGGGGCTGTGAATCTCGACGCGATCCACGAACCAGTAGATCAAAATCGGCGCGTTTGTTCCCTCATAGGTTCTATGCATTACGGCATTTCGGGCCAGTTGCCGCAAGGCTTCGAGCGGGAAATCCGGATTCCGGATTTCAGTTGTGTGGCCAGTGATCTCCGTCGGCGTTCGAACGTTCAACTCCAGCACTTCATCGAGCCGCCTCATCAAGTCCGGGAGCGAACCATCGATTTGCTTCTGATCGAGTATGGGATCCGCAAGTTCCGTGCCGGCCGATCGGACGAACTGCACATAGGCGCCGGGTATCCAGTGTCGAACGTTCTTTCCCAGCACCAGCATGCCTGCATATGTTGGCGTACCGTCCGGCATCGCCAGCCGCAGTGACGATAATTGCAATTCTTGCGAGCGATTGTTCGCGGCTAGCACCTCCGGTGCAACCGCGCTGGGCAAGTACACCCGTTCGAACAAACTCATGTCCAGATCATTTACTGTACAGTTCGGGACGGGGCGCAGGTCAAAAGAGAGCGCGCTCCAGCGCACGCGTTCACTCAAGCGTTTTTCTTCATCCGCCGTCGCCTTCTGGTTGGTTGTTCCGACGCGTACCCACGTTACCCCGGCTAGCCGGACGGGCGGCGTGTCGGCAGGCGCGACTTCAATCACGAGCACGTCGCAATCGCGGATACGCTTGCGTCGAACAAGCATGGATAGATTCGGGGGCAGGCTGCCATCGGAGCGAAACGCAGCGGCGGTGCGCTCAAGATCGTCATCGATTGTCAATCCCGCGCAGTTACCTTTATCGTCTAACCCGACAAAGATCACGCTTGATAAGCGAGTATCGACGAGATCATTCGCGAAGGCACAAATTGCTCGCTTAATCTTCTCGCGATCCTTCAGCGAGGATTTGAACTCTGCTCGCTCGCTCTCCTTGAGCGAGAGTTCTTCCAGCTCTGAATCGGACAGTGGCATGCCTGGTAGTTTAGCAGATGCCGCAGGAAGGGGATCGATCCTTCCGCCGGTCGCGGTTCGCGTGATCTGCGTACGACCGCGCTACCGAATCACACTTAGCGGCACGCCGCCGCCCTTACGCGGCAGCGGGTCGGGCGGCTTGACGTCGACGTGGGCGTTGCTCAGCGTCGCTTCGCCGCGCTGCACGCGGGCGGAAAGCTCGCGGCATTCGTGCAGGAGCGCGTCGAGCATGCGCTCTTCGGGCACGGTCTGTTTCTGCTCCCCCTGCACGTAAATAATCCCCTTGTGTCCGCCGGCGAAGATCGCGACGTCGGCCCCTTCGCATTCGCCCGGGCCGTTCACCACGCAGCCCATCACCGCCACCTTGATCGGCAGCGTGATCTCTTCGGCGAGTTTTCGCCGCACGTCGGTCACGAGCTTGAATAGATCGACCTCAATCCGGCCGCAGGTGGGGCAAGCGAAGCGAAAAACGACGCCTTGTGGGCAGATGTCGAAATCAAGGATCACAAGGAACCCCCAATTTGCAGTCAAGCCAGTCGATCAGGCATGTGAATTCGGGGCAGTTGACCTGACCTGCGGGAGTACGAAGTATGGACCGAATAGAACCCTGTTTTTGCAGTATCGCGTGTCCGTTCAGTATCTCAGGAGCGTCGACTGTTTCCTGATACTCCCTTTTTAGCTTTGTTCGAAATAGCTCTTTGACGATCTGCTTTGGTGGACTGTCATCATTTTGGTCTTCAACCGGCAATCGCCAGCGATTCGAAAAATTCTCATTTGCTTTGAGCCGGCTCCGCAACCGATCGACGGCTGCAAGCAGGAGCATCTCGAGGTCGTACTTCAACGCCGATGGAAAGAACCGCTCCATTTTGGTGTCCGCAGATGTATCATCACATCCATATATTGACAATAGGCTGTCTCGAATGAGCCTGCGCTGAAGATTCTTTATCTCATCAAGAGTTGAATGGCGATAGTTTGTATTTTCATACTTACTCATCGGGTGAAGATCTGGAAGACCAACAACCAGGTCGGAAGCCCCGCCAACCAGTTTCTCCGCGCCTCGCGGTCCGAAATCCTGAAAAAACTTGTCCTTCCCCAAGAAATGAATGATCCGGATTCCATGGCCCTTTTTCTGCAATCGCTCGCGCCACTCAGACCATAATGAGTTTAGAGCAAGGACATCCGACTGCCCTTCGACAAAAACGAAGGCCTTCACGCCAGGGCCTCCAGTTCACCGGACATATGAAGATCGCCCAAGCTGCCGCCGAGATGAGAATCAAGCATCGCTTTGAGACTGCTTCGGGTATCAGGTCGAAACCACCTGGCCCGCGGTCCATCGCGCGTGATGACGGCAATGTCTTTCAGTTCGAAACAGTTTAGCAATGCCGGACTATGCGTCGTGATGATTACCTGAGTTCGCGCCGCGGCGGACTTAATCACATCCGCAACGATCGGCAGCAAGCGCGGATGAAGGCCGGTCTCTGGTTCGTCGACGGCGATCAATGCGGGCGCCAGCGGGTTCAGCAGCGCCATGCAAAGCAGCAGAAATCGCAGCATTCCATCGGAGAATTCCCACACCTCCGTAAGTTGACTCATGCCGGTCTCGCGAATTCGTACGAGCACCCTCGGCTCGCCCGAATAGGTTGTTTCCGCCGAAATGGCTTCGAAGTACGGATAAGCGGCTCGGAGATATTCGTGGAGTGCATCCGCAGTCGGCCTGAAGTCATGCCGCGTCAGAACTTCATGTAGAACTGTGCCAAGGTTATCTCCGGCTGAATTCAGTACCGTATGGGCACGAATTTCGGGCGGTTTGGCCCGAACCGGTGAGTCGGCGCCAACGTCAAATCCTGTGTAAAAGAAGAAGTTTGCCAGATATGCCCGAACCCATGTCTGACTCGGAAATTCATTCTCAAAGCGCATCTGCGAGAGCAGCAGCGCGGCCTTCTGATCCGGCAATTCGGGTCGGATAGCCGGAGCAGATGTGTCACTGCCGCCTTCTTGTGCTGGTATGATGGCAGGTTGATTAAAAGACTCCAGTCGCTTGCTTGTCGCGCTGAAAACGCGCGCACCGCGCTGATCAAGCTCAAGCATCTTGAAAGGGTCGGTATGGCCGGTGAGCGGCCCGGAATTCCGCAGGCACTCCTTAAGCACTTCAACTCGTCTGTATCGATCGCTCCCAACTCGTGCTTCATACACAAGCGGAATGTCCTCTCTAATTAACATTTTTGACCAGAATTGATGTTCGCGCGGCTTTTGAAATTTGATGGACCATTCGATCTCGGCACACTGCCGGTTGCGACTCAAAATGGAATACATGCCGCCCCGACGAGACAATACATCCTCGATCGAGTGTCCCATTGAATGCGATACGAGCGAAAGTGCGTCCAATAGAGAGCTTTTTCCCGTAGCATTCGCACCAATTATTACGGTTAAGTCGCCCAGGTCGGCTTTAAAGTCATCCAAAAGACGGTAGCCATTGAATCGGATTTCCGTGATCATTCTACTCACCGAAAGATTGTCATATTCACTGCACGACTGGTGAACCACCATTGGGTTATGGGCGAACCACCGTCAGCGGCACGCCGCCGTTTTTCCGCGGCAGCGGCGCCGGCGGTTTCACATCGACGTGGGCGTTGCTCAGCGTCGCTTCGCCGCGCTGCACGCGGGCGGAAAGCTCGCGGCATTCGTGCAGGAGCGCGTCGAGCATGCGCTCTTCGGGCACGGTCTGTTTCTGCTCCCCCTGCACGTAAATAATCCCCTTGTGTCCGCCGGCGAAGATCGCGACGTCGGCCCCTTCGCATTCGCCCGGGCCGTTCACCACGCAGCCCATCACCGCCACCTTGATCGGCAGCGTGATCTCTTCGGCGAGTTTTCGCCGCACGTCGGTCACGAGCTTGAACAGATCGACCTCGATCCGGCCGCAGGTGGGGCAAGCGATCAACTCCGGCTCGGTGCGGTTGCGCAGGCCCAGGCAGCATAGCAGTTCCTTGCCGTCTTCGACCTCGTACACCGGGTCGGCGGCGTAGCTGATGCGGATCGTGTCGCCGATGCCGTTGGCCAGCAGCGTGCCGAGCGCCGTGATGCTGCGGATGCGGCCGGTCTCCGGCGGGCCGGCATGCGTGACGCCGAGATGCAAAGGATAGTCATAGCGCTGACTGATCGCGGTGTAGGCGTCGATGACGATCGTCGGGTCGATCGACTTGGCGCTGATGACGATGTCGTGGAAATCGGCCTCGTCGAAGATGCGCAGATACTCGTCGAGCTTGTCGAGCATGATCTTGATCAGGTTGTTGCGATAGTCCTGTGCGAGGGTCGCCTTCTCGGCGGCGCGCTGGGTCTTGTCGCGGCGCTCGACGATGCCGCCTTCGTTCACGCCGACGCGGATCGGGATGCCGCGCTCCTTGCAGGCGGCGATGACGCGGAGCACCTTGGCGCGGTCCTGGATGTTGCCGGGATTGAGGCGGATTTTGTGGATGCCCGCTTCGATCGCCTCGAGCGCCCGCTCAAAGTGAAAGTGCACGTCGGCCACGATCGGCACCGGCGACGCCGCCAGGATGTGCGGCAGTGCGGCCGTGTCCTGCTTGTCGGGCACGGCGACGCGGACGAGGTCGGCCCCGGCCCGGGCGAGGGCCTGAATCTGGGCGATGGTTTTATCAATCTCGTACGTGTAGGTGCTGGTCATCGACTGCACGGCGACGGGCGCGTCGCCGCCGATCGTGACCGGACCGACGCGCACCGGACGGGTTTTTCGGCGTGAATTCATATTCAAATCCTATCATCAACCGGTGAGCTTCGTCACTTGATGCGGCGACTCGATCGGTGATTCGGGTTTTAGCAATTTAAGAAACTGTCGCACTGGATCTAAGATTGGATGATTGCAATCGAGAATCTTGGCATTGAATGCCGAATTTAGCCCGGTATTGCTCGCGTTCGAATGGGCAATAAACGTTCGAACGATCAGTTTGTCTTTTTGTTGTTTTGAGGGTTCAATTTTATCGTAACAACTCAACAGCGCTTCAATGCACTTCCAGCTCTTCGATTGCATGATTTGCGGGATGAAGTAGCTTTCCACGGCTCCGGGCCCGCCCATATGGGGGTTTATCAAGTACGCAGTATTCAGCGAAAGATCATCATTCAATTTCGTAGCTGCCAGTTCGATCGCACGAGTCGGCGCATTCAAGCCAGCGCTATTGAGCTTTTTCCTGATCTTTCTGGCACTCTCTGCGGGCTTCTTCTCAGCGTCGAAAACCAAGCCGATTGTTGCAATGCGGTGCGTTCGAGCCAGGGTCACCAAACTCAGTATTTCCGCGGCCAAGTTTATTTCGTCGGCACACACGCCGATCTTTGGCTTTCGTGACCAGTCTGCGCACAATTCGTGCAATACCGCACATTCATCACGGCCCTCGCACAAGATAACGGTATCTCCTTTTTCGAATTTCATCGGCGCGGGCGGTTGCCGCGGAAGTGGATCGATCATCGCAAGTCGTACCCCTGCTTCAGCGAAGCGATCGCATCAACGCCGCGAATGACGGTGGCCCGTACAACGCCTGCATCGTCGCGGCGCAGATGAACGACCGCCAGTTGCTTGACATCCTGCTCCTCGGCGGCCTGGAGAATCGCGGTCAGGGCTTCGAAGCTGTGAGTGGCCAGCATGAGTTGAGTATTGAGCTGTTTTCGCGCGGCGAGCAGCGCCTTGAAACAGTCCGGCAAGCGCCGGTGATAAATGCCGTTCTCAACTTCGTCAATGGCTAGCAGGCCATCTTTCACGAACGCGAGATTAATAGCCATGCGAAAGATGTTGACAACGCCGCCGCCAAGCATGCCGAGTGGGAGAGTGGCGCCATCTTTCAGCTTGGCTCTGAAATACTGCGACCGGCTGGTTTGAAGGAATTCGATATCCTCAATGCGCGAATCCACCTGTTGCACGAGTTCGAGTACTTGTGCGTCAAGTCCAGTTTCTCGGGCATCACCAAAGCGCTCTCTATCGTCATGGCTAAGTGCGCCGTCAGATGGAGGCTGCAGTAACGCGTATGGACGCTCATTTCTACCATTGCGAATCTGAACCTCGCCTTGGTTCGGCGGCGTAAATTTCCAAATTAGTTCAGAACTGCCCTCTTCTTCGCCATTCTTGCTTGCTCGAAGCCGCAGCGAGGGAACCTGAGTAGGCATCTCAGAGCTGGCGGCCTGCTCTCGCACACCGACGGTAATCGCTTGCGTTCCGATCGGCTGGCGCTCAATCTCCAGCCGGTACTCGGTTGAGTCGGCGGTCCGTCCGGAAATCACGGCTGGTCCCGACTCCGAAGAACCGTAGAAGAGGCCAAGATACGACGGCCCTTCATTCGAAAATGACAGCATGCCCCGACGTGCCTGCAGTGACAACACCCAACTCGGCATCAGGCGGCCATACAGCGCAAAAGCCGCTTCCAGCACAGTTGATTTTCCCGCCCCGTTATCGCCGATCAAGACCGTCAGCGGCGCAAGCCCATCGATCCGGAGCCGATCGATGCCGCGGAATCCTTGAATCGAAATCGACTTGAGCATTTGCGAACGCTCGGCCGGCTTGCGTTTCGTCTTGGCCCGTATTTTCCTATCCTTGAGCTTGCCCATCGGGTTATCCGACATTACCCACAGCCATTGCCATCCGGAGCCAGCCGGTAAACTCGGCTTGTCGCAGCCGCTGCAACAGCGCATCGGCGTCAAGTTGATCTTCGCGATGCAAAAATAATCGCAGATCCATGGCCTGTATGCCGGATTATATCGATACCGAAGCCTGATCGATAAGAGCGCATCTGGTCGCGGCGACATGCATCAGAGCTTTGCAGCGGCGGGTTTTCGATCGGAATCGAGCAGGTGAACATGCGACCAAGGGCATCGTTAGCGGCTGAGTGCCGTAAGGCCGCATTGGGATCAGTTTCGGAGCAAGCGGTTGCTGTCCGAATTCCTGCCCAATGCGGCCTATCCAAAGCTTCTGAAATTACATTTCCAGCCGTCGCGCTTACGTCAGTTCCACCTTCGCGCCGGCGGTCTCGAGCTCCTTCTTCCACTTCTCGGCGTCGGCCTTGCTCGCGCCTTCCAGTAGCGGCTTCGGCGCCTCGTCGACAAGGGCCTTGGCCTCTTTCAGGCCGAGCTCCGGACGGGCCGCGCGGACGACCTTAATCACCTGCAGCTTGTTAGCGCCGCCATCCTTGATGATCACGTTGAACTCGGTCTTTTCCTCGGCTGCCGGGGCCGCCGCCGCTCCGCCCGCGGCCGGGCCGGCCGCCATCATGACCGCGCCGCCCGCGGCCGGCTCGATGCCGTACTTGTCCTTGAGATAGTCCGTCAGGCTCTTGGCCTGAATGAGGGTCAGACCGGCGATCTTGTCGCCCAAGTCGATAATCGCCGTATCAAAATCAGCCATGTATGCACCTTTTGTCACAAACAGCCATCGTGAGCTGCCGATAGCGCCGGCCCCGTTGGCCGGCTTTAATCCCGCTGGGAGCAGTCGGGAGCCTCACGAATTCAATCGCTATTTTGGTAAGAGATCCGTCACGGTCGTCCGTAGCGGTCTCTACCGACATCGTTTCGTTGGCAGCTCGGCTATCGCCGTCGGCCACAGAGGGCAGACCCGCACAGCACACCAGCCGCCGTAAAATTCGCTCTTCGCAATTCGCAATTCGTGCTTTGCCGGACTACGCCGCCGGCGCGGCTTCGCCCGCAGTTTCACCCGCGGTTTCGCCCTTTTCGAGCTTTTCGATCAGCGCCTTGATGCAGCCCGCGATGCGGCCGCCGCCGCTGTTGATGGCCGCCGCGAGTTTTCCGCCCGGCGCCAGCGCGATGCCGGCGATCCGCGCCTGCAGGTCACGCTTGCTGGGCATCTTGGAGAGGCCGCTGACGGCCTGTTCGTTGATGTACTCGCCTTCAAGCAGTGCCCCGCGGAGTTTCAACGTCTTGATCTTGGGCATCCACTCTTCGACGATCTTCGCGACTTCGATCGCCGACTCGCCGCCGGTGATCAGGGCGCTCGGACCGGCCAGATGCTCAGCCAGCCGATTGAGCGGACGGTCCTTGGTCGCCAGCCGCAGCAGGGCGTTGGAGACCACTTCGACGCGCATTTTCTTGCCATGCAGGCCGCGGCGAAATTCGGTCGTGGTCACGCCGTCCACGCCGGCCATCTCGATCCAGACGGCATTGGTCACGTCGGCGAAACGCGAGGTCAGCTCCTGACAGATCAGTTCTTTGACGAGCTTGCTCATGGCGGTTATTCCTCCGTCTCTTCGGTGTGGGCGACAACGTCGAGCAAAACGCTCGGCGTCATCGTGCCGCTGATGCACACCTTCTTGATGTACGTGCCCTTGGCGGAAACCGGTCGCATGCGGCGAATCTGATCGAGAAACGCCGTGATGTTGTCCTTCAGGTGATCATCGGGAAAGCTGAATTTGCCCACGACGCAGTGCACATTGCCGCCATTGTCATTGCGGAACTCGACCTTGCCGGCGGCATATTCACGGACGGCGGTGGCGATGTCGGGCGTTACCGTGCCGCTCTTGGGCGAGGGCATCTTGCCCGACGGCCCGAGCACGCGGCCCAGCTTGCCGACCTTGCCCATCAGCGACGGATGCGCGATGGCCACGTCAAAATCCATCCAGCCCTTGTTGACCTTGTCGATCAGTTCATCGCCGCCCGCTTCGATCGCACCGGACGACTTGGCCGCGGCCACGTCGGCCTCGTTGCAGAAGGCGATGACCTTCTTGGTCTTGCCGATGCCCTTGGGCAACGCGATCGAACCGCGGATCATCTGATCAGCCTGCTTCGGATCGATGCCGAGATGGCAGACGATATCGACGCTCTGGTCAAACTTGGTTTTGCTGAAGCCCTTGAGCCGCGGAATGGCCTGTTCAACCGGCAGCGGCTTCTCGGTGATTTTTTCAGCGTCTTTGAGATAACGCTTACTGCGAAAACGCATCGCTTGATGCTCCCACTTTTGCGGCCCGTGGTGCGGCCATCAGGTTGTGCTGGGCCGGACCTACGCGGTGCGGCCGAACGATCCAATCACTGCAACAACGGCCGTCAACCGGCCCTTGGGCAAAGCGCCCGGGGCGACGATGACGGCCCGCGGACTACATGCGCCCGCTGCCGATCACGTTCCAGCCGGTCGTCAACCGCCGACTGGACGGATCAAAGAAGACCGTGCGATCACTGCGCACTAGGTCGAGCAAAACAGGAATCTCGGCGCCGTCATGAATCAGCATCGTGTGGGCGCCGGCAGGGGTTTCGACGCTGAATTCCCACGCGACACTGGCGTCGAGGAATTTCGCCGAGACCTGATAGCGCGTGACCGGCAAGAGTTCGCTCATGAAAGCTTCCTTCGCGCCGAGAGCCTAGCCTTCAACGATGATGCCCATCGAACGCGCCGTGCCCATGATGACGCGATCGGCCGCATCCAGGTCAAACGCGTTCAGATCCTTAAGTTTGGTTTCGGAAATTTTCCGCACGTCGGCCTTCGTGACTTTGCCGACCTTCTTGCGGTTCGGCTCGCCTGAACCCCTTTCGACGATCGCCTGGCCGGCGTCGAGCGGCTTGGCGGCCTTGACCAGCAGCGCCGATGCCGGCGGACTCTTGATGATGAAGTCGAAGCTCTTGTCTTTGTAGACCGTCAACACGCACGGCACGACCATGCCGTCAAACGACTTGGTCGCTTCATTGAAGCGCTGCACAAACTGGCCGATGTTGACGCCATGCTGACCGAGTGCAGGACCGATCGGCGGCGCCGGGGTCGCTTTTCCGCCGGGAGCCTGAATTTTAACCTGTGCGACGATCGCCTTGGCCATGTGCCGTTCCTTCCAAAATCATCTCGGGCGGCAGCGGGCGAACAACCGCCCATCGTCACCGCTCGCCGGCGTGACTGCTCCACGCTAAAAACAATGGTCAACGCGCCGCAACGCCCGCGGCGTGCGAAGGAGGCAGCGCATGTTCAAGCCCTGCCGCCCGGTCGAGCCGCCGCAACTGGCGCGAACCACGGATTATACGAACAACTCAGCCTGATGCAATAGCGGGGATGGGCGAAATGCAGCTTCGCGAAAGGGGGGACGCTTTCGTCGTCCCCTCGTGGAAAACCATGGGAGACAGCACGCGGGCTGTGGGGCCGACAGCCCGAGCGGAACCCCTTTGGCAGTCCACGCGCCTGAATCTGTACCGGCAGGGCCCCGCCAAGGAATTGCCAGGCAAGGATGATGCGACCGACGACCGGACTCCAAGCTGAGGCAATCGCGACCTGATGTGGCTGCTACACCCGCGGCGCCGGCGCCTCAAGCGCGGGTTGCACGGCCGCGTTTTTCGTGCTAATGTTTGGGTGTACGAGAGACCGATACGGCCGCACGTAATCCGTCGCGGACGGATGAGATAGCCGCTTGGGGATTGGTGTAACGGTAGCACGACTGACTCTGGATCAGTTAGTCAAGGTTCGAATCCTTGATCCCCAGTTAGCAGGTCTGAGCGGTGGGGCATCCGTGACAGGCGCGTGACGACCGGACCGAAAGTGCCAGAACATGAAAAGTTTCGCATTTTGATAAAAATTTTATGGCCCACTTGCAACGGCCCGAAAGCACGCTACACTATTGCGTATTAACATTCAGTTAGGACGCAGGTCCAAACGAGCCCCGGGCCGGACTGCGTCGGCGCACGTGTCCCCCCCCGCACGTCCCGACCGCCGGCCCACTTTATTTTCCGCATCCGCTGATCACGGAGCTTGATTTTCACGACCCGCTGCCGCCGAGGTACCCAGGCATGGGCCTTAATCTTCCCCCAAACGACAACGAGGCCGATTGCTTTCGCAATTTGATCAATTTCCCAAATTTTTTCTCTCTGATTATCAAAAGACTGACTCACGGATGCGGAGTCTCTTCAAGCGCCGAAGCCTCTTGATCAACCGTTGGAGCCGCAACAACAACCTGATAGAGCCGTCGCTCGCCGGAAATCTCAATCAAACCCAATTCAATTATCGCCCCTTCAAGCTCCTCAGGGCGATCATATTGGTAAACTTGTGCCCGGCTTTCGCCCGGCGCGATACGGATGAATTGCCCCTCCAGCCGGGCGCGCTTTGGGGCCTCGCAAAACGCGGTGAAGCTTACCGTTTCTCGGCTGTCATTCCGCAAAGTTTGCTCGATCGTCAGCCGATCGCCGTCACGCTGGACAGTCGCCTCGCAGCTTAGGCCGTTGAGCCCCGCGGCCAGCGGCACGTGAAAAGTCTGCGGCGCCTCGCCCGGGGTCGGAATCACGCGCACGCGGAGGGGCTGCTGCATCGCGATCGGCCGCTCGGGAAACTCGATTCGCAAGGGCCAGGTTTGCTTGCCGCCAACGGGCAGATCGAAGTCGAGCGAAGTGGGCGTGAGCGTCCACGGTGGAGCGATCGACAGCTCGATGCGCCCACGGAATTCGCGTTCCAACGGGTTATTCAGCCGCAGTTCGGTCATGGCAAATGGGCCGCCCAGCTCCAGCTCCGTCGGTTCGACCGAAATCGAATACGAGATCAGCAGCGAGGCCGCATTGAATTCGGTGAAGAGGATCGGCTGGTCGCGCAAGGTCACCATCAGCCGTGCACCGTCTGTCCGTGTCGGCACCTCACGGCCCCAAAGATCGATCGCGTGGAGGTTCGTCGCTGCCGGCAGCGCGACTTCTTCACCGCCGACCGTGCGGGTCCACGCTACATGACAAACCTGTCCGCCGCCGCGGAATTCGAACAACCGGCCGGCGGCGCCGAGCGGCACGACCGAATGAATGCGCAAGCCGCGCAGCGCGTGGATCAACGTGCGCAGCGGCGTGAACAACGGCGTTGGCTCCCAGGCCGCCTCTCCGCCTGCTCGAGAAATACGCATTGGGGCCGGCAAGTAGCAGCGCGTGGGCGCCAGCGCGCGGGTCAGTACGAAGCGTTGCGCCCAGTGCGCGACGTGGTCTTCGGCGCCTTCACTTTCGGCAGCTTCGCCGACCTCCAGCGTGAGCCATGTCCGCGGCCGCTGGGCATTGTGCAGAAAGGCCAGCGCCCACGGCAGCACGCGCGGGCCGGTGTCGAGCGGAACCCCATAGCTCTCGACCGACTCGCCAAAATCCGCGGGCGGGGCCGCGGGGCGGGGCTTGCCCGTCGCGGATTCCTGATTCAGTAACAGCTCCGCCGATGGGGCACTCCACCATGGCTGCGGAAAGATCAATTCGGGCCGGGCGAGAAAACGCGTCAGCCGCTCGCGCACGTCGGCTTGGGCGGAAGGGGGCCAGGGTGTGGCGTTACGCGCCTCGATCACCTCGTCGCCAAACTGCCATGAGTTGATGGTGGCGCCCAAATAGGCGAGCAACTCGTTCAGTCCGGAGCGATCGATCACACTGCGCTGCAGGCGCGGGGCGATCGGCTGATCGTCAGCCCCGCGCAACACGGCGGTAACCGCCAGCCCGTCCGTCGCGAGTGTGCGGGCCAATTGTTGCGCACTCTCGAAGTAGCTGCGTTGCCCAGGCTGATAGGGGTCGGCGCCAAGCGGCAGACCGATCTTCACCGCACCGACGCCTAAAACCCCTAGCCAGCGCTCGGCGCCGGGCGGTGCGCCGATCGGCCATAAGCCCAGATCAATCCCCAATTCTTCATCCAGCGATCGGGCCGTTTCGACCAGCTCGGGCAATATCGTGAAGCTGACTGCGCGACGCATCGCCACCTGCTCACCCTGTCGCAGCGCCACCCGCACGCGATAGCGGCCCGGCGGCGGCGTGGGGATCGGCACAATCCGCCGCTGGGCCAGCGCGTCGGCGACCGGCGCGGCCCCGTGCGCGTTCGCAACTGTCGTGCCGCGCGCGGCTGCCAGGAGAGGTCCAGCCGTCGACGTGCCGCCTGATGTATGAAAGGCAGCGCTCGTGGCGGCTTCATCTCGCTGAAAATCGACTGTGTGGCGCCAGCTTACTTCGCCATCCGCGTCATTCTGCAGTTCCACCAGCGCGGCCCATGGCTCGCCTCTCTCCGCGAGCAACTCAATCGTGACGTGGCAGCCGTCGCCGACGGTCAGTACGCCCGCCGCTTCGGAAAAGCGCACCCGCAGTCGCGGCAATCGATGCAAGCCGATGTTGTCAAACCAGACCTGTCCCGAGATGTCATGCCGCAGGATCGGGTCAAGCGGAACCGCGGCCGGCGCCTGCCAGACATAATCCTGCAGCAGCCACAATTGCAGCCGCACGCGCACCGCGCCGGCAGCCGCGTGGATCGGAATTTCCACACGCTGCCAGGTTGCGGCGTCGACGGTTGTCGGCGCCGGCTGGAGACCGGGTGTTGCGGCCGCGGCTGCGTCGGACGGTTCGACCGGCGGATCGATGGCATCGCCGGCTGAGCCGCTTGGCGCGAGCGATAGGGGGGCTGGGCGCATCAACTCACTGATCGCGACGCCACCCGGCACGACGACTCCGAACGGATCGACTTGCAGCGCCGTGATGAACGCGGCTGAATCGCGCAAGCCGGACGTGCGAATGTACCCCACCACAACATGGTCCGAGTTGGGCGAGAGCGTCAGCTCGGGACCGTCGTATTCATACGCGATATTGCCGCCGCGCAAGTCCAGCCGGAACGACGGCGCGTCGCAGCCGACCTGATCATCGAGCACGCCGCGCGAATAGGCCGGCAGGCCGGGGCCGGCGAGCTGCTTCCAGCCGGCGGGGGTTTCGTCGAAATTGCCGCGCCGCCGCTCGTCAAAGTCAAAGAGCTTGACGGGTCGATAAAACGCGGCGACGGTCGGCAGATCTTGCGCGAATGTGGAAGCGGCGAGCGCGCCGACCAGCAGCGCGCTGAGCATGAACGGCCAGCGACTCATCTCGATCGAGATATCGGCTGTATGGCCCCCAGCATCGATTAATGCCGAGTGTGAATCGGCCCGCCTCATCTGGCAGAGCCGCGGCATCTGGCAGAGCCGCGGCCGTAAGGAAGCGGAGAATCATGCCGAACCCGACAATGCCCACCCACGTTCATGCGACTTTGTACATCAAACGCTCAGAGCCGCGCCGCATCGTCGTGGCGATTGAACCACGACGATGCCAAGCGCGGCTCTGCGTGAGCGGTCTTGGCTGGAGCGCTAGGCCGCGAGCCTAGCCCTCGAAATTCTCGCCCGCGCCGTGGAGACCGCCGCGGCGCTTCTTCTCTTTCTTGGTCGGCTTGCCTTCGCCGCCGCCCTCGCCGCCGCCGGTGGTGTCATCCTGGCCGGCCCACTCAGCGCGCTTCTTGGAAAGACCAATCTTCCGCTCGACGGTATCGACACGGAGGATTTTGACGTCGATCTCGTCGCCGATCTTGACCTCGTCCTGCGGATTTTCGACCTTGTGGTCGGCGAGTTCCGAGACGTGCAAGAGGCCCTCGAGATCCTGCTCCAGCTCGACAAAGACGCCGAAGTTGGTGATCTTCGTCACCTTGCCGCGGACGACCATGCCCGGCTGATAGCGATCCGGCACGGCGCGAATCCACGGATCCTCGGTCATCTGCTTGAGGCCGAGCGCGACGCGCATCTTTTCCTGGTCGACCTGCAACACGACGCAGCGGAGCACGTCGCCCTTCTTCACCATCTCCGACGGGTGACTGACCTTCTTGGTCCAGCTCATGTCGGAAATGTGCAGCAGACCGTCGATGCCCTCTTCGATCTCGACAAACGCGCCGTAGTTCGTGAGGTTGCGGACCGTGCCCTCGACCACCGTGCCCGGCGGATACTTCTGCGCCACGGTCGTCCAGGGGTTCGTCTCGGTCTGCTTCATGCCGAGCGAAATTTCCTGCTTATCTTTGTTCACCTCAAGCACGACGACTTCGATCGGATCGCCCTCTTTGAGCATTTCTGACGGGTGATTGATGCGCCGCGTCCAGCTCATTTCGGAGATATGGACGAGGCCCTCGATGCCCGGCTCGAGCTTGATGAAGGCGCCGTAATTCATGATGTTCACGACGTCGCCGCGCACGCGCGAGCCGACCGGGTAGCGCTCCGCGACGCGCTCCCACGGGTTTTCCTGCTTCTGCTTGAGGCCAAGGGCGATCTTCTCCTTGTCCTTGTCGACGGAGAGGACCATCACCTCGACCTCTTGATCGACCTTGAGGAGCTGGCTGGGGTGCTCGGGGCGCTCCCAGCTCATGTCGGTGATGTGCAGCAGACCGTCGATGCCGCCCAGGTCGACGAACACGCCGAAGTCGGCGATGTTCTTGACCATGCCCTTGCGGAGTTGACCGATTTCGATTTCCGCCAGCAGCCGTGACTTGGCCGCGGTGCGCTCTTCTTCGATCAGCTTGCGGCGGCTGATGACAATGTTGCGGCGCTCTTGATCGATCTTGAGAATCTTGGCCGAAATTTCCTGGCCGATGAGTTCGCCCACGTCCGCCGGACGGCGGATGTCCACCTGACTGGCCGGCAGAAATACCGGCACGCCGATATCGACGAGCAGGCCGCCCTTGATCTTCTTGAGCACGCGGCCCTTGACGGTGTCGTTCTCGTGGGTGGTTTCGACGATGCGCTTCCAGTTCAGGATGCGATCGGCGCGGCGCTTCGATAGGATGATCATGCCCGTGTCCGACTCGATATCGTCCACGATCACCTCGACTTCATCGCCGATGTCGACGGCGGAGGGATCGTCCCACTCGTCAAGGCCGAGAATGCCCTCGCTCTTCAGGCCGACGTCGAGTATCGCCTCTTTGCCGGTCAGGGCGACGACGCGGGCCTTCAGGATCTGGTCATCCGAGAAATTGGTCTTGGCCGAGGCGACCGTGTTCTCGAGGTCTTCAAACGAAGTCAGCCCGCCCATCGCGGCGGCCAGATCGTCCTCGGTGATGTCAATGTCTTTGATCAGGTTCAGATCGGTCATGTGCTTTTCTTCTGCAAAATGGCAAACGGGGAGTTATCGCAAGCGAAATGATTTCCCCGCTCATCGCCCGGGACCATCCCGAGCTACGTGATAAGCGCAGACCCGTAATTTACGCGAACCCATACCCATCCGCAAGCAGCCCCTCGTGGAGCATGTGAAGTTCTCGATCCGCGATGTGGGCGGCGTCGAAGACGCGGTTAAACGAACATGATACCCCCTGTCAGATCGCTCAACACTTCTTGAACAAGGCCTGGTGATCGAGTTGCGGCGATGAGTCAGTTGAAACGTGTGAAGCCGTGGCGATACAGGCAGCTATGGGCGTCGAGTAATTGATCACTCTTGGGTGGGGTTGGCGACTTTTTTAGCGGCGGACGCCACGGATAGACCCCAGGCGTTGGCGAGCTTCGTCAGATGCGAGTCTTCGTTCGCTTCGGCCAGCTTGACCAATGTGTGGTGGATGCGCGCCGTTGTGGCTGCATCGCCGCGCTCCACGGCGGCACGGTGTCGCACGAGCAGCTCTTTGACCGCGGCCCGTAAAGCACCATACGTCGTCAGCATTTCGGCTTTTAATCGATCTTGCTCAACGCTGGAGAGAGCTGTGAACTCTTGCTCGCTGAGCGTGTAGGGTTGCCATGCTGCCGTCGGCGCCTCCTGTTCGGAAAGATCGAGCAGGACTTCGATGGCTGCATCGGTCTGGCCGTTTCGCCAGAGTTGCGATGCATGTAACGTGCCAGAAGGCGCGGATTCCGACGCGGCCGCTTGCCCAGTCGATGAAGCGGGTGAATGTGACGCGCTCTTCGTAGTGTTTGCAGTCGTCGCCTCGGCATACAGCGGCGACCGCTCATTTGCGATTGCGCTGCCGGCCGCGATCGGCGCGGATGCGTCCACCGCCTTTTCGACCCGCGCCAGTGTGTTGTCAGGCGGATTTCGGTCGCAGCCGAGAATGACGACGAACGACGAAAAGGCAATCGCGAGGTAAGAATTGCGCATGCTCGTGTAATTCATCGCATGGATGCCTTCTTGCGGCGTTTAGTTCATGCCGTACGGGTGCGATGACGGTGTTCAGGGTGATCCGATCAAGCGTCGCCCAAAATCGCCCTTCACACGCGGGCGACTCATGGCCCGATCAGGCAGTTCCCGTATCGATCTATCTGACCTTCTAAATTCTAGCAGATTTCATCGGTCCTTTCGATGCCGAGGCTGAAACGCACGAGTGCGAAGGCGGCAACACAGTCTTGGACGGAGGTTAATCAGTCAACGTCCGAAAAAAATGCTAGCTTGGCTCTATCCAAACACGTGACGCAGCGGAGTGGGGAATGCGGAAGTCTTCGTCACGCGTTGGTCCGTCTATTTTCAGCTCGTATAGTTCATAATCCATGATCACGGCCAGCCCGCCATCGTCGGCGTATGCCTTGAGTCGGATTTTTTGGGGCCAAACGCGAACCATGTCGGCGGATTCGCATATCAGGAAATGAGAAAATTCACTGCGGGTGATCACACGGGCAGGAGAGCGGCGCTCAATCACGCTTGCCGCGCGGGGACCGCGAGCATCCATGAGAATAGAATGCTGATAGGGAATGCCCTCATGTGTCCCACCGGGTAATATTGTCTTGAATACTGGGACGCCGTCATCTAACTCTGTCAACCAGTCAACATTCGCGATGCCCGTCGGCACAGGATCAAGGTGAATTCGATCCCAGCGCGGCTCCCGATCCTTGCGTGCGTCGTCGACTGGATAGGCATATTGCAGCCATTCAATGAGCGGATTGGGCAAGGTCGGCAGGAGCGTATCGTGATTCTCTGATGAGACAATCAGCAGGCCCGTTGACAATAGGATTTGCAAATCGCTGCCGTCATATGCGACTTCCGTTTGAATGCCCGGATATCGAGCTGGATCGGCATAGCATTGATATCGATATCGCTCGCCGGAACTCATGAAGCGCACCCAGCCATCGATCTTCACGTTTGGTTGAACCGCCGAGCATCCCTCTGAATTCTGAAACAGGAGAATGCGCACATCAGCGGCGAATTCCAACGAGGAGACCGTCTTGAACTGCCCAAGATTTTCCGACAACACTCCACCTGGCGCCGAGTGTGAGTCTGAACTGGTCCGTATTGGCGAGGCGGCACGAGAGTCCGTAAGCGAAATTCGGCCTTCAGGTTCAGCAGAAACGCCGGGCCGACAAACATAAAGAACGGCATTCAAGATGAAGCATGACGATGAAAAAATGGTGCGATGTCGAATGCTGCGGCACTGTCCCGCCCCGTGAAATCTTCGTGTTGTCATGGTGTCACCCAAAGGTTCTTACATTGGTATCAGTCCACTGAACATACTCGAGAGCCGCACCGTTTATGGCACATGTTCAATGAGATTCGTCACGATGCTCGCAATCAAGCTCAAATCGCTGAGAGCTTCCCGGTCGTTCGTTGTGCTAACGTGCCTTGATGCGACAATAACCGGATGCCAGCGGCGGACCACACGGGCATCGCAAGATCACGTAACAGGTCTTGGTTCCGCAATTTCCTCCAGCAGATTCGTATTCGCCGGGAAGAGCCGCCGAGACAGCTGGTAAACTGGTCGGCAAGGGAACGCAATTGGGTGCGGCGCAGTACTGCCAGGCAAAGCAAGGAGCGGAGATTTGCAGCCCCGTTTCGATCGACGCGGCGTCCGTTGGAGAAGAAACGCCCGGCTCAGTTCCAGCACTGCCGCCAATAACCCCGAGATACATGAGCGCCGCAAGATGCGAGAGACGCTTTTTCATGATTGCTCCATTGAATGAGCATTGACCAACTGGGCAAAGCGTATCTGAACAGAAATGGCTGTCAAGAGGGCATAATGAAGGGGCCTTCCGGCCGCTCTGACGGTTAGCGCAGTCTGGGACTGCTGGCCTGCCTCTGCCCCTCCCGCCCACAGCGATGAGGCCTGGCGGCATCCTTGCGCGGTGTGCCGCGAAAGAAAGAATGCCACACGCCGGCTTGAGGCCTGTGTACCCGTAGACGGCATCACTCCCCCCCCCCGCGAGCAGATTGGCGCTGTCGTTACGGCAGCGGCTTCAGCACGGCATCCGCCAGGAAGTGCTTGGTGTACTGCCGATCGACGCGCTCGCAGCTCTTGGTCGCCTCTTCGGCGATGCGTTGATAATCGGGGTCTTCGGTCAGGGCGAAAAACTCGCCGGACAAGATGACCAGCCGCAGCAGATGCCGCAGCACCAGCCCCTCGTTCTTCACCAGGTCGCGGGCGCGCGCGAAGCGGAAGAATTCTCCGTCGAAGCGCATCACGTCCGCCAGCAGCATCTTGGGCTGAACGAAAACGAACTCCTGCGTGCCAAGGCGATGGTCAAACGCCAGCTTCAGCATCTCCGGAAAAGTCGGCGGACGCTGCTCCTCTTCGTCATTCCAACCGTCGTCGTCCTCGTCGTCGCGCCCGGCCACCGGCGCCGCCACCGCCCCGATCTGAATCATCAGCGGCTCGAGCACGTTGAGTTGCAGCGGACCCGGCGGCCGGTCCAACGGCAGCCGCACGTTCCGCTCGATTGTCGGCGGCGCTTCGAGGACGCTGTCGAGCGCGATCGTCTTTTCCTCGAAGTCGCTGTGATTCAGCATCTCGACCAGAAAGACGCCAAAGAGCGGATCGATGCTGCGGAAGCTCAGCATCTTGTAGATGCTCTCGTGCAACGTGACGTGATCGCCGTCGGCTGAGCGCGTCAGATAGCCGAGCTTGGCCAGGCTGTCGAGCATGTGGTCGAGCTGCGAGGTCCACGCGATCGTCCGGTCGGAGCCGGCAAAGCGCTTGCTGAGAAACTCGCGCACCGGATGCAGCGCGCCATACTTCGTCAGCATCCATACCAGCACCGAGTAGGGAATCATCGAGCGCGAAAAGAGCTTGGCCGGCCCCGCCGCGATCAGGCTCTTGAGCTGTCCCTCGGTCCAATACTGCTCGGTCTTGCGGCGGGTGGGACGTTTCTTCTCCAGCTCCTTGCGCATGCGCATCAGGCCGGGGTCTTTGCTGTTGGGATCGATCTGATCGTAGCGTTTTTTCCACTTCGCGATCTTGACGTCGTCTTCGTGGGCGACCGCAAAGACGTAGCCGCGCGTGTCGAATTGCGGCCGTCCGGCGCGGCCGAACATCTGATGCGCCGATGCCGACGGAATGAGCTTTTTGTCGCGCGGCTTGCCCTTGATCAAGGTGCTCAGCACGACCGAGCGAGCCGGCAGGTTGATGCCGGCGGCGAGCGTCTCGGTGCAGATCACGAAGGGCACGAGCTTGCGTTGAAACAGTTCCTCGACAATCTGCTTGTGCTTGGGCAATACGCCGGCGTGATGCACGCCCACGCCGCGCAGCAGCATCTGCCGCAGCTTCGGCCCGACCCCATCGGCCAGATCGAGCTTGTGCTCTTCGAGAAAGGCCTCGACCTGCTCTTTGACCCGCGCGCTGACCAGCGGCAGGCCCTTGATCGTCTCGGCGACGTCCCAGCATTCGTCGCGATTGAAGCAAAAGACCAGGGCCGGCGCGCGACACGTCGCATCGTCGTCCGGGTTCATCGTCGGCAGCAACTCGGTGAGCGTTTTGTCCTCGACCCAGGTGAACTCGAGCGGCACTTTGCGCTCGGCGGTGACGACGACCGAAAGCTTGCGGCCACACTCTTTTTTCAGCCAGTCGGCGAAATCGTAGGGGTTGCCGACCGTCGCCGAGAGCAGCATCACCCGCACGTGCGCCGGCAGCAGCACCAGCGACAACTCCCAGACGATGCCGCGCTCGTTGTCGTTGAAGCTGTGAAACTCGTCCATCACGACCGCCGACACGTCGGCCATGTCGGACAGGGCCGGATCGGTCGAGAGCAGATGATTCAGCAGAATTTCAGCCACGACGACGCGGATCGGCGCGTCAGGGTTGACCTTGCGATTGCCCGTGATCAGGCCGACGTCATCCGGCGAAAAACCCCAGCGCGCCACGAGCGTCTGCAACTCGCGAAATTTCTGATCGGTCAGCGCGATCAGCGGCGTCGTGTAATAGAGCCGACGGCGGGTCTGGAGCGCCTCATAGACGGCGGCTTCGGCGAGCAGCGTCTTGCCCATGCCGGTCGGGGCGCAGATCAGCGTGCCGCCTTCACACTCAAACCACGCCAGCAGGGCCTCTTCCTGAAACGGGTAGAGCGAGAATGAGAGCGTACCGAGAAACTGGTCGATGATCTGGGTGCGGTCGAGTGGCACGGCGCTCATGCGCGCAGCATAGCGGCAAATGCAGCAGCGCGCCGTCGGCCCCAACCGCCGCGCGGCGATCCGCTACCACGTGATCTTGCGCATGCGCTCCAGCGCCACGCGAGCGCGCTCGACCGGCACCGTCAAGGCGAAGCGCACATAGCCCTCGCCCGCGGAGCCAAAGCCCGTACCGGGGATGCAGACCACATGCGCCTCGTCGAGCAGCCGGTTCACGACGCCCATCGAGTCATAGCCGCGCGGCACGCCGGCCCAGATGTAGAACGTGGCCTGCGGCTCGCGCACGTCAAAGCCCAGCTCGCGCAACCCGCGCACCATGGTGGTTGCACGCTCGGCATACATCGTGCGCGTCGCATGCAGCTCGGGCCGATCGAGGCCGGCGTAGGCGGCGCTGCCCGCATCTTGAATCGCGGTGAACGCGCCGCTGTCGAGGTTGTTCTTGATCCGCCCCAGTGCCGCCAGCACGCCGGCATGACCGACGGCAAAGCCCAGCCGCCAGCCCGTCATGTTGAACGTCTTGCTGAGCGAGTGCAGCTCGATCGCGCAATCGATCGCGCCCGGCGCCTGCAGGATGCTCGGCGCCATCACGTTTCCGAGGTGCATTTCGTTATATGCGGCGTCCTGACAGATGATCAGATCGTAATTCTTCGCGAACGCGACCGCCTCGCGATAGAAGTCGAGCGTCGCCGTCGCGCCGGTGGGGTTGTTGGGATAATTGATGAACATGACCACGGCCTTGCGCGCGACGTCACTGGAAATCGCCGTCAAGTCCGGCAGCCAGCCGCGCTCGGCCAAGAGGCGGAATTCATGCGGCACGCCGCCGGCGAAGATCGTGCCGGATTGATAGACAGGGTAGCCGGGGTTGGGAATCAGCGCCACGTCGCCGGGGTTAAGCATCGCCAGCGGCAGGTGTCCCAGCCCTTCCTTGCTGCCGATGAGGCACAGCACCTGCGAATCCGGATCGAGCCGCACGTCGTAGCGACGGGCGAAAAAGGCCGCCATCGCCTTGCGAAACTCGACCGACCCCTGACCAAGCGGATACCGGTGATGCTCCGGGTTGTGCACGGCGTGCTTGAGCGCGTCGATGATGAAATCGTGCGTGGGTTGGTCGGGGTCGCCGACGCCGAAGTTGATGACATCCTTGCCGGCGGCGGCGAGGGCGCGTTTCTTGCGATCGATCTCGACAAACAGGTAGGGCGGCAGGGCCTTCAAACGCTGCGGCTCGGTAAAGGGCATCGATGCACTCCTTCGCGGGTTAAAGCTCCGCATCTTAGCGCCGGGCGCGCATGATGAAAACTCCGCCTGGAGGGCAGCGTGCCGCGGTGCCGCGTCCATCCGACCGGCTGCGACAGCTGCTTACGTGCCCTTGGTGGTCTTGGGCTTGTCTTTCTCCGCCGGCGCGGATTTTTCGCTGGCTTCGGATTCGCCGCTCTCTTCGGCCGGCGCCGTTTGGGGGGCCGTGCTGCCGCGCGGCGGGAGTTTCTCCAGGCGCTCGGCGGCTTTCTCGGCGGGCTTGGTCTCGGGGTACTTCGCGATCACCTTTTCGTAATAGTCACGCGCATCATCGGCCAACTCCAGCTTGGCGTAGAGGTCCCCGATTTCGAGCCAGCGATTGGCCTGCTCCATCGCTCGGGCCTGATCAATCATGCCCTGAATCTCCGGCGTGCTCGTGATGCGCTCCATCGCCTTGTCAGCAGCTTCGGAGGCGGCGGTCTCCGGGTATTTTTCCGAGATGTCGCGATAGGCCTGAAACGCCTCGAAATACTGCTCGATCCGCTCCAGTTCCGCGGCCTGGTCGAGCGCCAACTGACCGCGGGAGTTCTCGAGCGCTTTCTTCACGATGCCGCGGCCTTCCTTCTCCGCTTCGATGCGGGCACGCTCCGACTCGGCCTCTTCGACGATCTTCCGCTCGCCCTGCAGCTTGTGGCCGCCGAAACGGACGATGATGTCGGCCAGCAGTTTGGCGGCCTTGTCATACTCCTTTTTGTCGATCAGGCCCTTGACTTCGTCGATCCACTTGCCGGCGCCCTCTTCGATCTTCTTGATCAGATCGCGATCGGGGCCGCCCACCTCGTCTTCGCGCGAAACGTCGACCACTTCCAGCATGAGTGAATAGGCCCGGCCCCACTCCTTCTGCTCCATGAACTTCCTGGCCTCGCTCTTGCGCGCCTTTGACATCGCCGGGTCGGCCCCCGGCGGCGGAGTCTTCTTGATCTGATCCTGGAGACGCTCTTCGAGGTCGTCAAACGGGTCGCCGCGCCACGCGATCCGCTGGCGCGTGTCGATCATCACGAGTTGCGGATAAGACGTGATGTTGAAAACTTGCGGAATCAGCCCGCCCGAGACAAATTCGCCTTCGACCTTCTTGGACTCCAGCATCGATTTGACCCGCTCCAGCCCATCGGGCGAGGCGAAGATCGCCACGACGCCGCGCTTATTGTACTTCTTGGCGAGCTTGTGCACCTCGACGAGCGCGTCGAGCGAGGTGCTATCGCCGGTGCGCCAGAAGATCACGAGCACGATCTTCCCGGCATAGTCGGCGAACTTGTACTTTTTACCGCCGCCGCCCTGTTCGGCTTCGGAGAATTCGAGTTCGGGGGCCTTGTCGCCGACGCGCTGCGCGCGGGCCGCCGGGGTCAGGGCCAGCAACAGGGCCAGGCACAGCAGTGGAATCAGCTTGAGCATAGCGGGTCTCCAGTCTTCCCAATCACCGAATGATAACCGAGGTGCGTTCGCATGGTGCACCGGTCCGAACAGCTCCAAACATCCAACTACGGCGTTGACGCCGGGTGGGCTGGTCACGAACTGCTGAACCGAGCGGCGCTAATGAGCGACTTATGCGTGCGCCTGGGTGGCCAGCGCGCCGGTTGCGCTCGACACGCCGGATTTTCCGGCAGATACTCGGAGTCATGAGTTGGCTTTTGTTTCTGGACGAGAGTGGCCATGACCATCGTGCGCTGCCCTATGAGGTTCGCGGCGGGTTCTCGATCCATGCGGGCAGCCTCTGGCCACTACTTCAGGATCTGCGGCAACTCGAGGTGCAGGCGTTTGGGGCCGAGCTTGGGCTTTTCAAGAAGGAGATCAAGGGTAGTTCCTTGCTCGATCGCGACCGCTTCGCGTGGGCCGGGCAATCACAGTCGTTCGATGAAGATTTTCGCCAGGCCGCCTGTCGTGGGTTCCTGACAAAGGGGCTGGAGAAACAAAAGCCTACCCGAGTTGAGTTCACCGCGTATGGTCAGGCGTGCCTTTTTTGGGCTAAGGGTATGTTTGCCACGCTTGAACGACATCGCGCTGCGCTCTTCGCCGCCGCGATTCCGCGTAGCGTGCAACGGCCAACGACGTTCGAAGCTGAGGAGTTCCTGAGAAAAGACCATGTGTTTCTTTTTGAGCGTTTTTTCTACTTTCTCAAAGAAAAGGAGGAACGCGGACTCTTGGTCATGGACAGGGCCGATGATTCGGCGGACCTTCGCTTCGCGCGAAAAATTGAAGCGTACTTTACGAAGACGCAGACCGGTCGCGAACGTGCTCAGTGGATCGTGCCGATGCCGCTCTTTGTTGCTTCAGACTTGTCATATCCTGTGCAGATCGCGGATGTTTGTATCTATTGTATCAACTGGGGGGCGCGCTTCAGTGCCGGGATGGAGGCGGAGGCGCGTACTGAGATTCTTGACGAATTCGGGCCTTTTCTGAACCGTCTTCAGTTTCGCGGAGTTGGCGACAAGGATGGAAAGCCGTTTCGAACCTACGGTATTGTGTGCGTGCCCGATCCGTACGAGCCGCGGGCAACCAACAAAAAAAGGAGATAACGCCGTCAAAGCCGCCCGCTAGTGAGCCGCTCATAGGCCGAATCTCCGTTATGAGTATCGGCATCGGCCATCATCATGTCAAGGTGATTGGATCAGGCCGGTCCTCACATCCGCGTATTGGGCGTGTTGACGCTCCGTTTGGTTAGCTTGCTCGAAGCAAAGCCGATAACCTTTCGATCAGCACGCATGGCGTCTGGGTGCGCCACAGTGTCGTCAGGTTCGAACGTAACCGCTGAGACGGAGTTGACCATGACCGACGTTTCGCGACGTGAAATGCTGCGGACGGGCCTGCTGACAGGGGCGCTCGCGGCGCATGCCCTGCTCGCCGACTGGCCCGCGCGCATGCAGGCCGCCCTGGCCTCCGTCGGTGGGCGCAGCAGCGAAGAGCTGGCCACTGATGAGAACTTCTGGTTCAACGTCCAGCAGGCCTTTGCGATCGATCGCAGCTTCATCAATCTCAATAACGGCGGGTGCAGCCCCTCGTCGCGTGTGGCGCTCGACGCCTTCCGCCGCTACATGGAGTTTGCCAATAACGCGCCGGTGCGCAACATGTGGCTGCTCCAGGATCCGCAGGTTGAGGGCGTGCGGGCGGCGCTGGCCCGCGCGTTCGGCTGCAAGCCGGCCGAAATGGCCATCACGCGCAACGCCAGCGAGGCGCTGCAGACGCTCATTTTCGGCATGGATCTCAAGGCCGGCGACGAGGTCGTCACCACCGAGCTGGACTACCCGCGCATGCTCAACGCCTATCGCCAGCGCGTGGCGCGCGACGGCATCGTCCTCAAGCAGATTCCGCTTGACTCGCCGCCGATCGATCGGGCCGACATCATCGCGCGCATCGCCGACGCGATCACGCCCCGAACCAAGGCGATCCTGGTCAGCCACGTGGTTTTTCTGACGGGCGAGATTCTGCCGGTGGCCGAAATTTGCGTGTTGGGCAAGCGCGAGAACATTCCCGTGATCGTCGACGGGGCGCATGCCTTCGCGCACCTCAACTATGTGCGGGCCGAGTTGGAGTGTGAGTACTACGCGACGAGTCTGCACAAGTGGCTGGCGACGCCGGTCGGTGCGGGTTTTCTACACGTGCAGCAGGAGCGGATCGCGGGGCTGTGGCCGCTGATGGCGGGGCCGGATGCGCGCTCCGCCGACATTCGCAAGTTTGAGGAGATCGGCACCCATTCCGCCGCGCATCGGCTGTGCGTGGCCGAGGCGCTCAATTTTCACAACACGATCGGCGCCGCCCGCAAAGAAGCCCGGCTGCGCATGCTGAAGGAGCGGTGGGCGCTGCGCCTGGCGCAGAACCCGCGCGTGCGCTTCATGACCGGGCTGAGCGCGGAGAATTCCTGCGGCTTGGCGACGTTTACGATCAAGGATATCGACCCGGTTAAGCTCAGCGAACATCTCTGGGCCAGGCACAAGATCGTCGTCGTCGCGGTGGCGCAGGCTAACGTGACGGGGCTGCGCGTCTCGCCCAACGTCTATACGACGACAGACGAGATCGATCGCTTTGCCGAAGCGATCGAAGATGTGCTCGTCCATGGTCTGCCGGCGTAGAGACTGGGTAAGTCGACCGATGTCCGGCTGTGGTGTGCGACGTGTGCGCCGCGCGCGGGACGCCGATTTCTTTGCATCCTCAACCGGTCACGTTTCACCTGGCCACGTGTCGTTTGCGACCGTTTCCTGCGCACCAGCGCGGGAGGGGGGCCATGCGCGGCGGTGCTCCGCCAGAAAAACACCAGGTCGGTTAGCCCCATCAGTTCCTGCTTCGTTTGGGCCTGGGCAACGCATGGCTCAAGGTCATCAGCGCCTGGCATTGGGCAAACAGAGAGACCATGGCAAAGAGCACCAGCAAGATCCACAGCGTCGTCTCGATCGGGGCATGCACGGCTCCGGTCACAAGCTTGAGTTGAGCGGTCAACTTGATCAAGCCCAGCGCCACGAGAATCGCCGTCAACGCAACACTGATGTTGCGCCAGATTCGTTGATCTCGATGCGTTCGTGCGCGCGAGCGGGTCACCAAACCCTCAATGGTCGCGGCGACAAGCGCTTGCGTGACGCACCAGGCGATCGCGGCTGCGCCCCCTAGCATGGCCGCAACCACGTGCAGCGCGGCGTTGCCCGGTTGCACGAGCAGGAAGGCCGTCGCGCCCGCCGCAATCAGCAGTGCCAGCAGCAGCCAGCATGCGATTCTCCCGGCCCGCCGGGGCCAGAAGAACTCGGCCTTGTTTCGTAGCGCCGGATTCGGTGACAAGATCAGGAAGAATCCGAGCCAGTTACTGCCCAGAAGGGCGGTAGCGCCCAGAATCAGGTACGCTGTGAAAACGGCCTCGGCGATGCGCTTCAGCTCCCGCGGTCCGTGCTCAAAGACCTGTCCCATGATCGTAGCTCCCGCCATCATCCCAATCAGAAATATCAAGACGCCCGCGGGATAACAGACAGCCAGCAGCCGCCCCCAATGCAGCCGGGCGAGATACCTCGGGGAGAGATAATCCAACCGCAGGCCAAACAGCGACCGCCGGACGTCACAGCCGCACTCCGGACAGTTGCCGCGCGCATCCAGCCCGCGCAGCGAATAGCCGCACTCGCGGCAGGGCAGTTGGGCTTGAATGATGGTCGTTGTCATGAGAACCCCGACGCCGCGCGTCAGAACGATGACCGAGCGCCCCAAACGGCACGCGTCGCCCCAGCATCTTATCTGATGCCTGGGCGTTCATGCGTCGTTGGACCAAACACGGGCATTTGGGGGCGATGTCACGCTGAGATGATCTTCTGATTTCCAGCATTCGGATTGATACGAATGGCCGTTTTCGCTCGAAGGGCGGCCGATCCATTGCGCCAGGGCAATTCAGGCCCAGATTGGCGTGGCGGGTGGCACTGTTTGTGTGGGGGGAATGCCGATGTGATTCTTCTGTCGCGCGGCGGGCCACTCTTCGGAGAGCGGATTTGGCGGCGAGCGGGTCTGAACGAGATGGCCTCCCAGGCTTCTCGGAACGCCGCATGTTCACGAAAACTTCTCGCGAAATCCGCTTGGAGGCGCTCGGAGGACAGTGCCGGACCGCCGGAGGCCCTCATATGCAGTGACTTCCGGCGCGTCGCGGGCACCGCCAGACACGCTGAGCCTCATTTCGCGGGAAAGCTCAAGGCGACTTTCGCCGGCGCATGCTGATTCTCGCCGGCGGAAGTCGATTCTCGGCTGCGGAAGACTATTCTCGCCGCCGGGCGCAGATTTCCGCGCATCGCACACGGCGGCGCCGGATTCCAACCGATGAATCGCCAGCCGGCGCCAGCGCGTGTCGCCACGTGCGAGAATCGATGCGACCTGTCGTCGGCGTTCGACGGGATCGCGCGGCTCAGCGGATGGACCATCATGCTTGGGCGGACGTACTCCTGTGCTTTGACGGCCCTAGAATCAGGGCAAAGGACCATCACGATAAGTGAGATCGACCTAAAAGGACCATATCGATGAGTGAGCTGCGCGGTTTCGTCAAGTTCCTGGTGGCTGTTCTGGCCCCGATCCTTCTGGTCCTCGGCGGCGCGGGCCTTTCCGCGCTCGGTATTTCAATGGGATGGTACTTCTTGCTCTGGACGGGGCTGATCATCGCCGGCATTGGTCTGGTCTGGGGCATCGTGTTTCTCCTGTTATTCGGCCCGACTGACCTGTTCAGCTAGCGCAAATGGCAACTGGTGTCGTGGAACGCTTCGGCCTTGAGCTGGCGCGCACCGACACCGTCGAAATTGATCCAGTCGCCGCCGCCTGCGCCGTGGTGATGGTCGTGGCCAAGCCCGTGGCGGTCTTGGACTGCGTGACGCCACGTCGGCCACGTCGGCGAGTTCCTCCGAGCGCCGGAGCGCCCGTTGCGAAAGCCCGCCCTGGCGTTGGCCTGGAACCGCCACGCGATCCGGCGGATCAGATGCTGTTAGTGGCGGCTGCCGCCAGGCGCTGCGGCGGATCAGGTATTGCTTGCGCCGGCTGCGCACCGGCTCGCCGAAGACGTCGGCGTACCGCTGCTCTAGCTGCCCGACCGTCATCTGCTCGAGCGCCGCGAGTTCCTTGGCGAGGTTCAATTTCATGCACCGAGTCCGTCAGCCCGCATGGGTGGGATGGGCTTACAGCCCGTCAACCCGTCGCCCGCGTCAGACATGCTGAGCCTCATCTTGCGGGAAAGCTCAAGGCGACTTTCGTCGCCGGGCAGAGATTTCTGAGCAGCACTGATCGTGGTCGCTTTCGCGCGCCGGGCCGATTCATCCTGGTCTGGTACATCGAGACATAGTGCTACACACGGGCCGGCGTCTCGCCGAATCGCTCGACGCCGGTCTTGCTGCGGCGAAGGTCGTAGGCGTCGGGCGTGATTTGCCCGACGCGAATGGCGGCCAAGTCACGTGCACCAAACCCGAGCCCGATGCCCAGCCAAATCATCGTGCGACCGCGAAGGTCGGTCGCTCGGAGCATTCGGATAAGCTGCTCGCGAGTGGGCAGCAACCGTTCATCGGTGGGCTTGCCGTGCAGAACGTCGCGAGAGTCCCAATTCCATGAGAGCATCTAGCCGCCATGCTCGGGCCTACCGGCCCGGTCGATGATGGCCTTCACGATTTGGAGCCGCTTGGCAACCAGTGACGCGGAGAAGCCCTTCTCGTCCACGGCCTGATTGAACGCCTCCACGTCCTCCATCGCGAGGTCGGAAAGTCGCATGCGAGATACGGCCCCCGTTCCCCGCCTCGTGTTCAGGAAGCTCATGAAGTCCTGCACGATATTCTTGCGGTCGCGAAGTACGGGGGCCGCGATGGTTCCGCGACGCCTGGGCTTATGTCCTTTGCGGGAGCGGGCCTCATCGGCGTCCAGGAACCCACTTGCAATTTCAAGGATGCTGCCCGAAAGTACGCGTTCGTCCCGCTTGGCCTTGGGCGGCGGCCGGAGCTTGGTTGGAAACGCCTTCACGTTCTGGCCTCCAAGATGCTCAAGCACCCATGCGTGATAGAGGAGCCGAGCTTGCGGTTCACCGCTACGCTCTTTGATGTTGAAGCGATGACGGCGGGGAACGCCGTTGTCGTCGCGAAAGCTCACGTGCCAGCCGATGCCCTGGGTGACGGTGAACGCGAGTTTCGGAATCTGCTTGTGGCGGTTCGGTCCGTGCTTTGGCACGGCTCGTCGTACTTTGCGGTTAGGTCGATTGCCGGTTCAGCCGTCCCGAAATGTAGTAGAAGCGGACTCGAAAATGTAGTAGAAAACGGCCTTTGCGGGCGTAATTCAGTGGTAGAATGCCAGCTTCCCAAAACGACGGGACGCTACATACCCTTCCGAAAAACCGCATTTTTGGCCTGAAAACGCGGTTTTTGAAAACTCGTCGGGACCATCGATCACCCCAAGTAGAGCACGTTCACCCGCTTAAGTAGAGCGAGCCGAAGAATGCCAACCTCGCCGAGATTTCCTTTTTTCCCCGGAGTGGGAGGCGTGAAGCCGCAGACGGACCGATTTTACTCACCTGCCGTTAGGGCCTGAGCCTGAAAGTCCCGGCGATTGACTGAGCAAGCGTTACACGATATAGTGTAATATGCCTGCTGGCATATGGAGACGCTCATGGCTCAAAAGAAACCAAAACTCGACTGCTGTTCCCCCAAACCCAAGCTTGGGAGCCGACCGCTTCTTGGCGGTCTCCAAGCAAACGCACTCGAATCAACCTTCAAAATGCTCGCGAACGCGACTCGGCTGCGGATGTTGCACGCCCTGGTGCGTGCCGGGGAGCTTTGCGTGGGCGACCTGGCCGAAACGCTCAAGATGTCACCACAAGCTGTCTCGAATCAGCTTCAACGCCTTTCGGACAGGGGCATCGTTGGGTCGCGACGAAACGGACTTCAAATTCACTACCGCATCGTGGACCCGTGCGTTGTGTCGCTGCTCGACAGAGGTTGGTGCTTGACGGAAGACGCGGCGACGCGGCGTGGTGACTTGGCGAAGTCCGAGAGGGCGGCATCATGAAGAGCGGGCATATTGTTTTGGTTCTGGCGGGCGCAGTCGTCGTCGTCGGCATTGCCTACGCGTTCATGCGGGACGGTGCAGGATTTCCCGTTCAGCGGGCGGCAGCGGAGTCGCAAGCAGCCGTGCGAAAGGTGGTCCATGTCGATGAACTGGCCGCTAAACCGGAAGAGTTCAATGGTGAATTCGTGCTCCGGGGCGTAGTCGCCGGCGTGAAGGAATCGGAAGGCGTGATAAGCGTCATCGACTCTCGTGAGTACGAATCGTGCGGCGTTCTCACCTGTGCCGAGAACTATCTGCCCGTGAAACTTACTGGAAAACTACCTCAGCCGAAGACGGTCGTCGAATTGACGGGCCGTATCGTGAAAAGCGATAAGGGCCTTCTCTTCGAGGCGAGCGATCTGGATGTCGTGCCATGAAGTGGGCGGTCGTGGCTGTATTCGCGGGTGTTCTCCTCGGGCACTTTTTCTACGTGACCCGTACGACGACAACCGCTAAGTCCGGCGGGCCTTGGGCGTCATATTCGTTTGACCAACCGACGGAATCTCGGTTCGCCCGGTACATCGGCCCCGGCGATCATTGGCTCGGGCTTTCCTATGCCCTAGCGGGGTCGTTTGCAACGTTCTGCTTCGGTCACATTCTTCGCCTGCGACGCCAAGCACTGGTTGCGTCGGCTGGCGGGCTTACGCTCAGCGGGGTTCTTTGGGCGAGCGTCTGTTTTCTTACGGGCTGCTGCGGTTCACCGATGCTTCCAATTTACCTCGGCCTCTTTGGGCCGAAGTTCATGAGCATCACAAAGCCTCTCACTTTCGGCCTGACGTTGCTCTCAATTGTGGTCGGCTACGCGTGGATGCTTAAGCGTGCGGAAAAAGCCATTAAGCAAAATGTCGCCGAGAAAGTGGTCGTGTCCAGGGGCGGAGGCGTCGCATGAGTTGTCAATGCAGCGACGCAGAAAACCTGACACACGCCGGCACGGGATACAGGCGTGCCCTTCTTATCGTGGTGATGCTCAACCTCGGAATGGGCATTGTCGAAATGGCTGGCGGGCTGCTCGGCTTCTCACAAGCACTGAAAGCAGACGCCCTCGATTTCCTGGGTGACGGACTTATTACCTTGCTCGGTCTTCTGGCAATTTCACGAGGGCCGCGTTGGCGAGCACGGGCCGCGCTGCTGCAAGGCTGTTTCCTGGCGATTCTCAGCGTTGCCGTCATTCTCACCGCCATCTATCGCGTCATGGAACAGAAACTCCCCGATGTCGGGGTGATGACGACACTTGGCATCGTCGCACTGGTTGTGAATGTTGCCGCCGCGGCCGTTCTCATCCCGCACCGGCACGGCGACGCAAGCGTGCGTGCTGTGTGGCTCTTCAGTCGGAATGATGCCCTTGCGAATCTCGCCGTAGTTGCCGCGGCAGGTTTGGTGTTTTGGACGAACACTCCGTGGCCGGACATTGTTACAGCCCTTGTCATCGCTGGCCTCTTTCTGAGTTCTGCGTTTGAGATTCTCAAATCCTCGTGGCGTGAGCTACACCCCGCCGAGTGCTGCACGCCCCCCGCAACCGATGAAGTGAGACGGTGAATACGCATGTCAACGCTCGTTTACATGAAGCTCTTGGAGCAAACCCCGGCAAAGTATGACCGGGGGATGCGGCTCCTGACGCTTGGTCGCATTGACCGAATCAAGCGGGAGATTGCCGAACGGCTTGTCGAGCCTGGGCAGTCCGTGCTTGAAATCGGCTGCGGGACGGGCACACTTGCGGCCGCGATGTCGGCACGCGGTGCCCGCGTCGTGGGCATCGACATTTCTGAGCGGATGCTTACTGCTGCACGCCAAGCGGCCCCGAATGCTGAACTTCTGCATTTGACCGCCACGGAAATCGAGCGACTAGGGGAGGAGCGGTTCGACCGCATCATTTCCACACTCGCCTTTAGCGAGCTTTCGGAAGATGAACTTGATTACGTGCTACGGGCGTCGCGAACGCTCCTTAAGGCGGACGGGAAGCTCGTCGTGGCCGATGAAGTCTTACCCGCGTGTTTGTGGCAACGAGTGTTGTTTCATCTTGTCCGGTGGCCCCTTGCGACCGTCACGTTCCTGTTCACGCAGAACACGACACACGCTCTCCGCTCGTTTGAGAACCAGCTTTTGACCGCCGGGTTTAGGGTCGCATGGGCTAAGCGATATCTGCTCGGCACCCTCGTCCTCGTCGTTGCGGAGAAAGCCTGATGTGGAACGTCCTTAAAGATTTTTGGTTCCTCTTCGGTCGCCTCTTTCCGTTTTCCACGAAACCGGGTCTTCGTCGCGTTGGGAACCCCGACCGCTCATCGCCGGTCCTCGTGACGGGGAACTTCGAGCTGACAGTCCGCACGGTCGTAAGCACGCTTGAACGCGACGGCATTGCCGCCTGGCTGCTTGTCGCCCCGACCAAGGGTGTAAACGTGTGGTGTGCCGGTGGTGCGGGAGACTTCACGGCGGATACGGTCGTCTCGATTCTCAAAACGAGCGGGATCGAAAGCCTCGTGGATCATCGGCGGCTGATTCTGCCTCAGCTCTCGGCTAACGGAATCAACATTTGGGCACTTCGCGAGCGGACGGAGTGGAAGCCTAGATTCGGACCAGCCGACATCAAAGATCTCGCGGCATATCTCCGTAGTGGAAAGTCGCGGACGGAGCGAGAACATCGCCGGGTAAAATTCCCACTCAAAGACCGCTTAGTCATGGGAACGAACCTTGGCTTTAATGTGGCCCTGCTTCTCGTCCTGCCGCTGCTTATCGCGTCAGTGTGGATTGACGGGCTGTGGTGGAAGACTCTGCCACTTCTGTTCGTACTCTCGGTCCTTTCGAGCATGCTTGTATTCTGGCTACCTGGAAAGGTCGGCGTACAAAAAGGGCTGTCGTTGGGGTTAATAGCGGCAGCAGCGTTTGTTGTCGTCGCTCACGCGACTTCGGTACCTGCTCCGTTGCCGCTTGTCGTCTGGAGCGGCTGGATTCTCCTTATCTCGGGGTTTGTTGGCTACGACATGCCGAGTTGGTCGCCCCTTTGGCGGCAGGACATGAAAGAACTCATCCTCGGCGTGAAAAATACGCACGTCGAGATCATCCCCGAGCGGTGCATAAGCTGTCATCTCTGCGATATCGTCTGTCCCACAAACGTCTTCGGGTACAACGCGGGGACGAAGAAATATGAGGTCGTGAATCTCGACGCCTGCGAGGCCTGCGGGGCGTGCATCGAAAACTGCCCCACCAATGCAATCGTCAATAACTTTCGGGAGGGAGCATGTGCATGCCCGACATGCTTCGTGATTGACAGCGTAGGTAAGTTGAAAAAGGGCCGTTCGATTTCGGGACTGACTGAAAAGAAGCCGACATAAGAGCAACCGCATTCCTGGGCAGTTCCGACCCTTGGCAACCGGCATCGCAGCTAACGAACTGCACGAGCTAGCAGGAGCAATGCAGCCACGACCATCATCGCCTCTACGATCAACATGAAAGTCCGTTCGCTGACGCGGTCGGTAATCCGCTTGCCCGACCATGCTCCCAGAATGATTGCCGGGGCAGTAACCATGCCCGCCCATAAAGCCGCAAAGCCCATTGCACGCGTGCCGCCATAAGCAAACAACTTGACAATGTGGACGCCAGCGGCAGCCAAAGCCTCGGTGCCGATGAAGGCAGCTTTGGTAAGGCCGGTAGCGAGGAAGAACGGCACAACCAACGGTCCCGCACCTCCGATGAGCGCCGAAACCAGGCCGGTGAAGAGGCCGACAGTCGCAAGGCGTCTCTCCGGCATCCTGGCACCGGACGTTCCCGCTGTTCGCTTCCGCACATTCCGGTAGATTACGGCACCAAACAAGAATGCGGCCATGAGTGCGGCGAGCAACCGTTCGGGTGCGGACGCGAAGAGTAAACCGCCGAGTGCGGCTGCTGGGGCGGCTCCAAGCAGATACCATGCGGCCGCACTCCATCGCAGAGAATTGCGGTTAAACCAGATTCGGGAGATATTGCCGACTAGTGTGGCGAGCGTGAGGGCCGGGACGGCATTACGTTCGCCGATTGCCAACGCGAGCACCGGCATCATCACGATGCTCACGCCAAAACCCGACAAGGCTCCCAAAACACTGGCAACAAAGGCTGCAACGATCAGCATTACAATTATCGGCAGGTTGGGCATGTTTTCACGCGGGCAAGCTCATTCGTTCAAAATCGGACTGGATTAACACGGCCAACGTCGCCGGTCCCGGTGTTCAATCGCAAGCATACTCGATTCCGCGTTATCGAGGGAGGGGAGGAAAAAAGGAGGGTTCCGGAAACTTGGAACGATGGTTCACGAGCAAGTCCGGC
This sequence comes from uncultured Planctomycetales bacterium, assembly GCA_964418235.1. Lineage (GTDB taxonomy): Bacteria > Planctomycetota > Phycisphaerae > UBA1845 > Fen-1342 > CAYQLG01. The sequence goes on along the minus strand of CAYQLG010000001.1, from coordinate 98,650 downwards.
CGATGCACCCTACCCTCGTTCTCGAAGATGTGGATTAGCCGCTCGGACTGCTTCGTGGAGGTCCTTCACTTCTTGGTCGCTCATCGGACGTGGTGCATTTGCGATGAACACGTCCCGCAAGGCGTCCATCTCTCGGCTTGGCTGATTGTCCATTTGGTCGAGAAGTTCGAAGACGCCCCGCATGCTGTGATAATCTCCCGACTGGGCCATGCTGCGTAAGACTCGCAAGCTGCTTTCCTGTATCCGGTCCTGGCTTCCACTCGAAGAACCTGGAGCCCAAGGCTTCATGTGATGAATTGAACCTCGTGCGTTGACGGCGATGTCGAGATATTGCAGCGCCGCATTGAAGTTTCCCTCGCCGCGGTGAGCAATGCGCTCGGCACAATACGTGGCCCAAACTACGATCCCTGCAAGCGGGCCGACATCTTTTTCTCGCTCAATCAACCCGTTGATCGCCGCGAGCTGATTCGGCGAAAGCAGGATGTCACGTTGGCCGTGACAAGCTTCATGCTTAAGGAAGCTTTCAACTGCCTCAATTCTTCGAAAGTCAGTGTGTGTTGATACAGGCGTCATAGCTCTCCCCTGGAAGTCGTTTGGTCCGACGAGGCATGGGGGGAAACCTCGGTCTTTTGAGGGTGTTATGCGTTCCACCTGAATCGGTGTGGCATTTCTCTTGGGAAGGGGAGGAAGGAAGGAGGGTTCGGGAAACTTGGAACGATGGTTCCCGAGCACATCCGGCCGATAGAGCGAAGCGGTCGGCCGCGAGAAACACCATTCCTTCCGAGCAAGTACACGCGGGTAGGGGTCCCGCGTGGACGCCGCGAACAAGTGTCACTCGGCAGTGACGCGGAAGCTTTACCCTTCCGACAGCATCTTCCTCGGGTGCTCGGGCTGTCTGCCTTGCGACGCCGAAAAACGTGATTACGGTTTTCCCTTGTGGCATCCTGGAACGTGCGAGACGAAAGTCTCGTTGTTGTCGGACACGCTCAACGCGTGCCTTACGTCAACTTGATGGTCGCATGCACCCGGTAAACTCGATTACCAGTCGAGCTAAGGGGACGGTCTAACCAACCGTCAAGCACGCGACCCGTAGAGCCGGATGCCGCGAGAGTGGCTCGTCCGGTTCGAGGGAGGCTGTTCAGAGTAATCCTCGTCTCGCGAGAGTAATCCTGAGCTTCTATCCCATAGTGGTCTTGCCCCTCCTTCGGAAGAGGGGCGACCGGGACATACCTCGACAGTTCTTTTTCCCCCATGTCGAGGCTGCGTGAATCGAAGGCGGTGCAAATCCCTCAGCGGGGTCCGGGCCAAAGCGCTCTTCGGAGCAATTCGGGTGCAAGTCCCGTAAGGCTCGTTCAACGTGTGCCAGCGTCGGGAGTTTCCAAGGTGGCGACACCTGGGAACCGGGCGAATGACTTCGCTCGGCGTCGGGCCGAAAAAGCCCGCGGCGAAAAGCTCAACGATGAAAGGGGCAAAAGCCCTTGCTGGTAAGCCAAGTCAGAGGCGGTGCCGAACTGCGAACGCGAACCATGCACGGGTAAGGGGGACCTTCTGTTTTCTGCCCCCTGAAATCGGACTCACTCCATGCGAGCGAGCCGGAAACTATGACGCGGCGGGAGCTGCGTACATAGCGTGCTTCGCTGAAGCCACGTGCTTCTAGTGACGCGACTGACTTAGCGACGATTCACGATAACCGGGGAAAGGCTGCGGCTTCCGACCGTGGTTGGTCGGTGCCTGCCAAAGTCGGGCAGGTGTTTCAAAAGCCGTAGCCTGGGAGAGTGCCGCGATTAGAAGGGACGGGAGTCCGCGGAAGCACTGCAAGGCAGTGGTGCTCCGTTCGTGTGCTAACGGGTGGTGCCGGGCACGTAACGACGACGAAAGCGGTGACGGGTTCAAATCATCAAGTCTGACGTTCGGTCTCAGCGAGAGATCGCTGAGGCTCGGGTTTCCTGGAAGGAAAGGTGCTGCGGTCAAAAGAGGCTTCACGGGGACGTGAGGCGTCTTCTGACGGCGGAAAGACGACAGACACTCGGGGTGTACCGAGTGTCTGGCGTCGCGGTTTTTCCCGCAACGCTCATGTATTGCGGCGGGGCCAACTGGGAAAACAGTTGGGCTCCGCCGCACGTGGGCCGAGCGAGAAACAAAGAAAGGAAGGTGACAACGTGACCTAGAGGTTTCGAGTGAGGTTCCAAAGGCGGAGCCGCCCCGCCGCGACAAGCGATGCGGGCTGCCGATGCCGTCGAAGGATTGGACGAAGGGATTCGTTTCGTGGGCTTTGGGAGAATGTGCCTTGGTGAAACATTCTCCATTCCTCGCTTATGGATGAGCGATCTGGAGAGCGATGCGATGTACCAGTGCGTAGCGGAGACAGAAGCCGGGTTCCTCCAGCAGCTAGCCGTGTCCTACCTGGGGCACGGGTACTGCTTCTATGTCGTCGGGGAGATCCCGGCGACAAAGGACCCGGCGACAATCGACACGAAGCTCATCGCTCGCTACGGCATCGGCATTTCTCGGTGGGCTAGGGCACGGCGAAAGAAGGCGGGGCTTGCGAACATGCACTACCTGAGATTCGGCCGCTTCTTCGTGCTACTCGCGAGCCACGGCAAGCACCGCTTCTTCCTCGATGAGCCGCACTTTCGCGACGCCCGCCGCGATGCGATTCGGTTTGCGGGCTACAGCATCTCGCTCAAGCGGGGAACCGACGGACGGCTGCACCCGTCGGTCCAGATTCACCCGGACGAATATCGAAAGCTCAAGGCGTACCTTCTTGACCTGGCCCTTCACCGGTCAGTCGAAAACCTCTCGATGGTCTTCACAGCGATTCGATTTGAGCGGTATGCCCCGGTTCGGCGGCAACTGCTAAACATTTGGCGAGCCGTGAACCGAATCCGTGAAACGGCGGGATTTGAGCCGGTGCCAGTGTCGGCACTGCGGCTGCGTCGGCGAGTTGTTCGTAGCTTCTTGCGGCCCCCTCCCATCACTGAATCGTTATGTGACGCGGCATAACATGGTCGAGCCACTGCGTAAGGACCGCATCAATTCGCCCTCCGAAGGCACACACAGCCGGGTCATGGGGATGTGCACCAACCATCACGACATTGTCGCCATCGTCGGTTACAAGTTCGGTAAACAACTCATTCGGAGAAAGGAAACATAAGGCCGCACGGAAAGTACCGGCCGGAAAGAGTGCGTGATAATTCTCACAATATCCGAGCATCTTATATGTCTCCTCGGACCGAGTATTGGTCACCACTTCTCGCCTCTTCGCATCAATGATGAGTCGTCTCCCATTGGCGGTGACAGTGATGTCGGGAATGCCCGCGAGTGGCTTTCCCGTTTCCAAATATCGCCACTTTGCCAACTCGGGAGAAAACGCCCGTTGGAACCAAATCTCAATATCATGCTCACGGTATGACAGCTTGGCGATTGCCCGGCGACCGCGTTGCGATAGAGGACACGGACCATCCTGGACAATCGCTCCGCACCGCACGAACGCATCGAGCACCTGTTGAAGGCACCAAATCTCGAATACACGGTCTTCAAAGAACTCCCCCGGAGGAAAGGCAAGAAATAAATCTGTTAGGTCTGTGAACTGGTCCGGCTCTACCTTAGACGCGTCATAGTTCCAATGAGCACACCAGTTTATAAGCCGAGAATATGCAACATCGTTTCCAGTTTGCCGCTTTCTCACGCGATACTCGGTCTCTCGCTGCAATAAAGAGATACTGCGAGCGGGGAGAACCTCAGACCAAGGAGCCGCGTGCAGTTTTTCGCGAGTCCACCGAAGCAACGCACGCGAATGAACTCGCTCCGCAGTTCCTTCCGGCATTTCCGAAGCTCGTAGGCGGCGCGCAAGACCCCGTAAAGCACATACTGTCAACTGATTCTCCGGCGTTCCAGGAGATTCCTTCGTAATCAATACAGGAAACGTGCGGGGCCAAGACAAGTTACTCATACGACGGTTCAAATACAGCGGAATGTCTAACTGTCCTCGAATGACTCCCTTCGTATCCGTTCGCACAGTACGAGAGGCATGAGAAACGCCACGCTCTATCGCGGCGAGAATCGGTCGCAAAAGGAAACCGCACGCAAGTGCGTGCCGAAACGTGAGCGTCTTAGCGAATTGCTGATACTCGTCAGGATCTTGGGCGGCTGGCACATTCTCAGACTCCAGCTCAACCTGTTCTGAATACAGAAATGAAGATACAAGAGGCAACGCCTCGCGAATGAATCGGCGTGTTGGCTCGGTCCTATTCGACAAAATGCTCCCCCGCAGCAACGATACCGAGCAGTTCGCGGCGGGTGGCTCGATTGAACGGAGAGGCCACCGTCGTCGCTAGTTCCTTCATGGCCTCGGGTGCGACCACATCGGAGTCAAACAATGGAGCCAACTTAATCGACGCTGCCCAATCAATGATGGCGGGTGCGTCGTCATTTGAGACCGAATCTTGCAGGACGCGAAACATGAATAGCTCTACTGTGTCGATCAGTTGAGCGGTTCCTATTGGTAAGTGGGGAATGCGGTCCTCGGAAGTCGCGTATCGGACACGCTCAACCAAATCGAAAAGCGACCGAACGCAGGGAAGCAACGGACCGCTGAGCCGTTGAAGGATCGTAGCCTCTTCAGTGGCTTTACGGGCCGGTTCGATGGAGGTTACACGCGTCGCGACACGTGCCGCCGCTCTCTTAATGACGGTCTGAAATTCCCGGTTCGCCATGCAATCCGAACCGGCCGATGGTGTCCATTCTGTACCATTGGGTCGCTTGTCGGGGATCGTTACCGTGATGAATGTAAATCGCCGCCTAATTGCATGGCTCAGATTGTTGACGAACTGTCGGTCAAATGAATTCAGAGTCGCGACGATCCGAAAACGCCCAGGCACCACTAAGTTTCGGTTGCCCTCTCGCTGGTGCGGCAGTGTCACCGGAAGTGCGGCGTCGGTGCCCAGCACTGTAAACAACTCACCGAAGGCCCGGTCAATATGTGCTCTATTTAGTTCGTCGATCAAAAGCCATTCGGCCTGTGGCTCCTGCGGCTCATCAAAATGACGCACGGTAGCGTTTGCACAGCGGATTACCGATTCTGTGAAGTAGCCGTTAACAGGGACGATCTCCTCCTTTCGGTCGCCGTGTAACCTCAGTTCAACGCGGCCCACGACGTCAAACACTGTCCAGTCTTCGTGGGCCGTGACCGGAAATACTGAAACATTAAATGCCTGACAGAGGGCCCGTGCGAGGCTCGATTTGCCTGTACCCGGCGGACCTTGGAGGATGACATGGCCAACACACAAAGCAGCGGCCGCCGCTTTCAACGTATCTTCATCTACAAGCAAGTCGCTCGCGGATCGTTTGAGGTGCTGCGGAAAGTCAGCCGGGACCTCAAGGTCGTACTGAGATATCTCGCGGATACGTTCAATACTGCCGTGGAAGTCGGTGGGTGGAATCGCACCTTGCTCGATAAGCGTTTCCTCGGTCACGTCAGCCATGATTCCTCCCCAGCACTTGGTGAATCGGATCTACGTTCGTAATGGGTCTCGCTCGGCGAAGCACAAGACGAACAGCATTGGCCGATGTAAGAGACTTTCCAACGACAAGGTACGTCCACGTGAGGTCGTCAGACAAGATCACCCGGTGATTGCGGGCTACCTGGCACAAGACAGCGGAAGCACCTTCGATTGTCCTTTCGTTGGAAGCTACACTGACGCTACGGCAATGCTCACCCATTGACAGCACGAACACGACATCCCCGGCAACACTAATCGCTTGCGGTGAACTGACGCCTGATGCGGCCGCAAAGGTCGGGACACTCGCTCCTAAGAACGTAAAATACTCCACCTCGTCTTCGTGACTTGGAGCGGTCGGTAGCCGCTCAACGTATAGAGCCGCAGTTCGACAATCCTTGGATAGAGTGTCGCCAAGAGCTACGGATACGAGGGAGAGAAACTGCCTGTCGATGTAATGCCGTCTCTTGCTCTCTGATGCCCCATAGTGCTCGCTTTCGTTGTCCTGAAGCAGCGTCAAGTGATTCATGCCCGCATGATTCGCGACCTGATTAAGCGAGTTGTAGAAGGCACCTTTCTTTTCCGCGACGGGGAGGGGATATGCGGAGTACTTGGAAGCGTCTGCCCGCCATTCACGAACGATCTGAACGGCTGGCACGGCCTCCGTTGTCTGAAACACCCTGCAAAACACTCTTTCCAATTCGGTCCACCAGAAATAGTCGCCAAGATCACGCATCGCGGCATAAAGAAACCGGTACGGCAACACATCGGACGCGGAGTGGGCAGCGTTTCGCCGTCGGCGTGGTGGTCCCTTTAGTGGATAACGAAAGAGAAGATTTAGGCCAGTCCAGACAAACGCGTCGTGGTCGTTCTGGGTTGCTGCGTCAAGCAATTGAAATCCGCCCGGCGTGATTGTGATTTTATCCGAACGGCTAATGACATAAAGCAACCCGAACTCCTCAAAGGTCGCCTTCCAGCTTTCAACCGCGTGACTGTCGAGTCGCCTTGGGGCCTTGTTTGAGCCCCAGTACTTTTTCAAAGCATCGTAGGATGACTCATGGTGCTCCGCAAAAGAAGTAAAGGTCGCCCATGCTTCCTGGGCCTTTACATCGTCGCTGAAATAATTGGGATACCCGTAGCTATTTACTCGCCAAAAGTCCGGAGTTTGTAGTGGCTGAGTACTCATAGTTAATGAGCCACCTCGTCATGGCCCAGTCGCACGTTCGGGATTGGTAATCTTGGCGGGTATTCCTGCGGCCGACTTGCACGGCGAAGAACGATGACCCAATCCATCAGAATTATGCCGCCACGCCCTTTTCGCGGGAATTTCATATAATGCCTCCGCACGCGGTAGGCGAAAGCACGTTCGAACTTTAGACCGGCGTCAGCCGCGAGCCGGATTAACATGTCATGGATTGGCAATGCCCCTGCGTGTGACTGACTATTACCAACCACAAGAACATATCGGGCCTCCGGTTTCATGGCTCTCGCTACCGATGCGAAGTGACGGCCCATCATATGGCAATACATCCTTGTCGCTAGCAGTCGGGCCGGTGCAATATCCTCCTCGGCGATCAAATCCGCAGAGCTTCCCGGCAGCACCGGGACTTTCCGCGACGCAGGATTCTTCGCCCCAATTACGCCGCGACGCATTCCGTTGAACTGCGTCTTGTCTTTCACGCCTAACAGGGGTCCGAGCCAGAAGTACTCCAACATGAAATTGTACATGTAGTCCACCGAATCGAGATAGGGTGGACTCGTCACAACCAGATCTATCGACTCTGGCTTAACGTCGATATTCGCGGCGTCGCCACATATTACTTTCGCTTCTGCATCCCGCAGCCGCCATTCTTGCAGTTGACCGAGAGCTGTTTCGGCCTTTCGCAGTGCCTTCCAAAACACTGGAACGACCGCCGGTGGCGACTTCTTCAAGGTCCCGGAGACGTATGTTTTTTGGGTTTGATCGTCCGCATTTGAGACCCAGCGGACAATAGAACTGAACACGGTGAGAAAAAACCGGCGTTCAGTCTCGGACGCTTCAAGAGCGAGAACACAATCGCGGAGCGATTGCAGCCAGCCCCAGGCGTCTTTTGAGAACCAGTGACCGAAGTCGCGAATGCCCGGCATAGGGTCGGTAAGCTCCGTCGCTGGCTCGGCCCAGGCTCTTTCAAGTGCGACTGCGAGACTGCGAATACGTTTAGGGCTAACCGACGCAGTCTTCGACCCCGCAATCAAGCAAGCCAACGGATCACAGTCAATTCCGATACCTGACTTGCATCGATGCAAAGCCTCGACAAGGGTTGTGCCGGAGCCACAGAACGGGTCCAGGACGGTGGATGACTTCTCTGCGAACTCTTCTATCGCCCACGCCGGTATCTGCGGAATGAATTTCGCCGCGAAGCGGTGCATACCATGTGTCAAAGCCGAAGTGTTGTTACTTAGGCTCAGCGAGAACAGGTCGCCATTTGAGATGTTCTTATAAGCGGGAAACCGCATGACGGTACGAAGTTCAACCTCCGAACCAGTCGATACGTCGTCCCGGTCAAAAAGTGTTCTCTGCCGCGATGTCATAGTGATTGGCATATTCAAAATGTCACGGCGTCAGGAAAGGACAACGATGCTCTCACGCATTTGGTCCTCAAGACCGGCGAGCTGGTTGCGCTGTTGCGGCGATACCGTTAAATGGCGTGCTACCAAGAGTTCCGCCTTTTGGAAACCACACTCAAGCCCCAGCGATGCGATAAATGCATCTGTAGGTATAATGACGCCTGCAAAAGCAGAGTTTCCGATCACGACATAGCACTTCCCTCTGTCAACGCGAGCGTGACACTGCGTCAAAGTCTGACGCATATCGTCGAAGTATCCACGCAGCAAGCTCGGCACGCCCATTCGCCAACTACTCGCGTCCTGATCCATCAAACCAATTATTTGCTCAAGTTGCGGCAACGCCTCAAATGGCTTGTTCAGGTCGGCCCCGAGATGTGAGCGAACAGAGATCTTCCGGAGGCTGTTGTTGTCTTCGTAAGTTTCGACGAAACCTCCGAACCACAATTCCACCTTCATGGATTCGAAGTAGTCGAAGCGATTTGCGTATGGTGGACTGAAGACGACTGAATTAAAGGTTTTGTCAGGGAGAAGGCGATCAAGCTCAAGTGCGTTGCCTTCGATGACATGCTGCTCAGTCCAGCGACCCTTCTTCCACTGCTTGGCGTCCTCTAGCATCATTTCGATCTGGTCATTGAACGCGGTCAACACGAACGACTTCTGATTAGATCCGAACCGCTGACGCTGCCATTCGCCATCTTCCCGCTGGATATAGCCTGTCTTAAGACGCTTGCGATTTCGATATTTGATTCCGTTGCCTTCCTTGAAATAACTGCCAACACGCTCCAAAATAGCTACCCAAGCAAGCATAATGAAATTGCGAACGACGCGGTCCCCTGCGAAATCTGCTTCAAAAGCTGATCTGATACGAAGAATCGTGTCGAGTATAAGGGGTTCAAAAACCTTATTAGAGATCGACAGACCTGGGACCGGCCAAGGTTCAGTTACCCGGAGGCGGTTCGAGAGCGACGCGGCAAAAGTTCGCACGCTGGTCAACTGAGTGCGAGTTAATGGAGTGAGCTTTACTTTCGCCGCGAATGTCGCGAGGGGGTTCACATCAATCCCCACGGACGAGTAGCCGTTCTGTGCCGCACCGATGAGGATGGACCCACAACCGCAAAACGGGTCAAGGATTGCAGGGCCTAGAGAGAGCTTGGTAATCAAGTTGGGGGAATACGCCTCGCGATATCGCAGCCAGCGGTGAATCGGAGAAGCAGCGTTGCCGCTCCAGTTCACAAAGGGTGCTAGGTCACGACGCGGCCGGAAGCGGTGATCACGATTGATTTTGCGGAGCAGTCGCGTCAATTCCTGGCGTGTGTTCGCCGAATGATCCGTCGGGGTTGGTCCCTTCATGCGTACGTGGCCAGCGACTCCTGAGTTGCGGGCGGAAACGACGCTTCGGGATGTCGCGGCTGCTGTGCTCATACAGGTACCTTGCTAAATGGAAATTCTCTCGACGATGTTTCTGGTTACTTGTTTTTTACGACGGTCGTACAACCGCGTCGTTCTCGGGTCGGAATGTCCCGCAAGATATTGGACATCCTCCAATGGCACGCCTTGGTCAAGCAAGTCGGTAATAGTCGTCGCCCGGAAAGAATGGCACGTGAGCCGGTCGGCCGGAAGCCCCGCGTCAGCAAGGCGTCGCTTGACCATCCTGAGCACGTCATTCTCGCTCATGCCGTTCTCGCTGAGCTTCGCCGTGCGTCCGATTGCCGAGCGGAAGAGGGGAGTATCCTCGGCAGCATCGCCGGCGGCGGCGAGATACTCGCGGATGAACCCTTCAAGGTCGTGGCGTGCCGGGATATCGCGAACCTTGCCACCTTTCTCGTCGAACCGAAAAATCGACTGGCGGCCGTCCGTGTAAAAGTCGCGTCGGCGGAGCTTCGCGACCGCCCCGGCTCGGACAGCCGTGTAAATCATGACCCCTATGATGGCCCGGTCGCGGAGACCGACAACCATTCGGGTGTCGATGCTCGCGAGCACGTGGCGGGCCTGCTTGACGGTCAAGGCAGGCGTCTTACCCTCGTTCATGCTGTGCTTGGGGCCTCTAACTGAGAGAGCGGGATTGAGCACAATCGCGTGCCGCTCAACGAGCTTGTCGAAGAATTTGCGGATGCCTGCGAGGTGGAGCTTTTTCATCGGCTTCGATGCGGGTCGGTGTCTCTTCGGCTCGCCGCGGCGAACCTTGACCTGGGCCTCAAGCCGCTTCAAGTAGTCGCTGACGATTCCCGGCGTCACTTCGTGCAACGCAACCCCGAGTGACTCGCAGTGCTTCAAGAACCGGTGCACCGCGTGGCGATAGGCTCGCTCGGTGTGTGAGTTCTCCTCGCCCGCGAAAAATTCGTCGTAGGCGAAATGGGCGTTGCTCCCGGCGAACCGGACAATGGCGGGCGGCTCGTGCTGGCCTGAACCAGCGAGCGGCTTCGCTCGATACCGAGAAGGGGCGGTCGCCATCGTGTTAATCGTCCACAAGATACGGTGCGAGACGGGGTTATATACCGCAACCCCTACCCGCAGCTTCGGGCATGATAACATCCTTTATCAAGCATGAAAACCGGAAAAAGGGGACCGCTCCCGCGTTCGGAACCGTCGCCCTTGAGGGTGGCTAAGTTTGACACCCTGGCCGGTCCATGCTACGCTTTGTGTATGCCAGCAAAGAATGGCCGGAACGTAGCCCTCACTGATGAGCACAACGCTCTTGTCGAGCGACTCGTGAAATCCGGCCGCTACGCTTCCGCGAGCGAGGTCGTCCGCGATGGGCTTCGGCTTCTTCAACGCGACGAAGAAGCTCGGCTCCTAGACAAGTGGCTTATTGAAGGGCTCACGGCCGAAGAGGAAGCGAGCATTCCGCCGGACGTTCTGAACCGTGCCCGCGAGACCATTCGGGCCAAGATCCGCGAGGGTCTCGATGAAGCTCGCCGGGGCGAGTTGGTTGACGGCAAAGAGTTCTTCGCTCGGTGGAAGGCTCGACTTGAAGATGCGGCTTCTAAGCCTCAGAAATCCGGTGTAAAACGGCGGGCATGACCCGCTCGTTCGTCCTCACCCCTTCCGCCTCTCGCGACATAGACGGGATTCTCGAATACGTGCTCGAACACAGTGGTCCCACGCGAGCACTTCACGTTCATCGCAAACTCTACAAAGGCTTGTCGAAAATAGGAGCACAACCAAAGCTCCTTGGGCACATTCGCGACGATTTGGCCGATGAGTCCCTCCGCGTCTTCGCCGTGTTCTCGTACGTCATCATCTACCGGCCGGATACCAAGCCAGTGCAAATCATCCGCGTGATTCATGGAGCCCGCGACGTACCGAGAGCATATGAAGAGGATGCCTAGTTTGCTTGGCTCACAGTAATCGGGCTCGCTGCACCGGCTCGCGGGCCTTGTTCACGAAGCAAAGTTCGACTTCCAGCTTATCACACGGAGTCAGACCGTGATTCCCCGTCCGTGCAAGCTCCAACTGTCGATGGCGGTGAAGCTGAGGCCGGGGGAGATTCAAGAAAAGGGGCAAGGATGCGACTGGCGATGGCTGGTACGGGTGCTGTGTCGTCCGCCGCGATGAGGCGAGCCCGTACGGCCTTTGAGACGCCTGGGTATTTTTCGCACAATTTTAGATACGAATCTTCACCAAGCTCTTGGCGGAGCACTCCTTCGTAATCGGGAGTATTCTCAATTACCGTTACCCCTTGGATTGTGAGCGAGCGGAGTTCTTTGTTGCACTCCTCCTCTTTGTCTTTCTCGTTCTTCTTGAATTGCGACGAGTCAGTGTCAAACATAATGGTCAATGGAAGTCCAAAAGAAAGCACGATCTCAGCAAACGTCTTCATACTTTTTTTGCCGCCAACTTCGACGATTGAGCACCCCTGACGGTTCAAGTCGATTGCCAAACGGCCCGCATATGCGGGAATGGCAAGTTTTTCAGTGTCGCCTTCGACGAGAACGACCCGCTTCGCAAAGAAGAGCTCGTTTCTCTCTGGGTCAAATTCCTTTCGCAGTTTTTCTCGTAGGGCCTGCGTTCCCTGGAGTTGTGACGCCCGGACCTTCGTCGTGTCGTTTGCATCACGATAAACGATGCGGACATTCTCGAACTCAGGAATCGTGACGAAGTGCGGAGAGTGGGTCGTGTAAATGATCTGGTTTGTCTGGGCAACTCGGGCGAGAGTCTCGTAGAAAAACCGCTGCCGATGCGGATGAAGGTACATCTCCGGCTCTTCAACCAGGAAAATAGCCCCCTTCTTCCGAAGCTGCTCGTACGCCTGAAAGATGCCCACAACTAAGGCATTTTGAACGCCGGTTCCCATGTTGGCTGCGTCGATGCTTATTCCCCCCTCATTGAACGCGAGGCGAATCGATTTGAAGAACTCCATCGCATCAAAGAGGTCGAAGCAGAAACGGAGCTTATCGGCATCCCTAATGGGATCATAGCCGAGATTCTCAAGCGACCTGGCACGAAGGATCTCTTCGAGCTCATTAAAGGCCTTGATCCGAAGCACGTCTAAAGCTGCACGTAGTCGGAGCTCAAAGAGGTCTTTCGCAGAAAGCTCAACACTTGTTCCCTCTACATGCGTGCTCACCTTCGTGGCGGCTAACTCCTCATGAACGTCATCGAAGAGCCGACGCAAGAGCGAATATCGCTTTGAGGGAAGCTGCTCTTCAAGGCTTCGGTCGCTTCCAACCCAAATGAGTGGTACTTGGTCGCGAACGTCGCCCGGAACATTTACCAACGGGCCGTATTTTTGCTGTTGGCCTTTTCGCGGTGCTTCTTGCGGCACCATAACCTGCTTTCCGTCTGTGCGGAAACAACCAGTTTCGAGGCGGCGTTCTCCTTTCTTGGCTCTCGCGGTGTTCACCTTGTAATGAGTCACCTTATATCGAATGATTGGCACATCAACTGCCGTCGCGTTTTTGAACGGTACATGGGAAAGTGGCGGCGAGAATTCAAGTTCAATCAATATGTCGCGGCTCTTATCGTGCCCGCGGAAGTCTTCGTCGCCAAACGAACTCACTGAAACCCAATCGCGACCAATCGCTGTCGCGATTGCCCGAAGAATGTTCGATTTGCCAGCGTTATTCTCTCCGACGAGTGCCGTGAGATTTCGCGGGCGAAACTCACAGTGCTCTATGCTGCGAAAGTTCTCAATCAGAACGCGGGAAAGTGCCATGCTGCACAGCCTATCATGTGCTGCACAATCGTTCACCAAGTCTGCCGTCTAAGGCCGTCGTCGTCGGGTTCTCGCCCCGTGAGGCCGGAGGCCCTTGGAACCCGACACGAAAGGCCGAGCGGCCCCAAGCCGCAGGCAGACTCCTCGTTCCCTTGCCGGTAAGGTCCTGAGTCCGAGGGTTTCTCCTTCACGGTGAGAGCATCTTCAACTCGACCATCGTCTCCCCAAGTTCATTCAAAAGGCCCTGGATTTTCTTGACCTTCTCCATGTCCTCGCCGCTCAGCGCTTCATACGGGGCTTGGAAAGGAATGCTCGGCCTGTCGGGGTCGTGGTAGTAGTTTCGCCGAAGGATGTCGGTTAGCTGGCTCAGTCCGTGGACGGTGCGGTCAAGAGCACCGTATGAACGCAGAGCATTGAGGGACATCGGCTCCTTATCGACGCTCGGTTCGTTGCGGCCGGGCTGTCGATAGCCGGGCGTTAGAAACGGTGCGAGCAACGCCTTCACTTCCGGGTCCTCGCACTTCTTCCGCTTGAGAATCTTCGCCGCGTCCTCCTCGCCCTTCTTGGCGATGACAGTCGTTTCGGCTTCCTGCTTAAGGCGTGCTGACCGAGCGACAGCGAGTTCACGGTCCAAGTCGGCAAGCCGCTGGTCCTGCTGTTCGCGAAGGCGGCGAAGCTCCGCTTCATGCTCGGCCGTCATCCGAGCTATGGCCGCGTTCGCCTTCTCAAGCTCAAGCCGTGCCTTCTGTGCGGCTTCCTCAAGAGCCGCCTTCTCTCCAGCTTCGCTCATCGTCTGCTGGGCACGGTTGGCCGCCTTTGCTTCGCCGCTTTGCCAACCCTCGTTCAGAAAACGTGTAAAGCGGCTTTTGTATTCGTTAATCGCCTGTTCAAGCGTCGGAGCTTTGGAGAGGTCTCCCTCGGTCGGTGCGGTCGCGATGAGAGCCTGAAGTGAGTCGCGACGGTCGGCGATTCGTTCCGCCCTCCCCTTCGCCCAAGCGTAAGCGTCGAGCACGTCTCGCCTTGCCTGGGATGAAGGCAGGTCGGCGATCGCGGGGCGGGCGAGCTTTGCGTCAACGTCTTTGAGAAGCTGCTCAACCGCTTCAAGCTTCTTGGTGACCTCCTGAACAGGCGGCATCGGTTGGTCACGAAGTTGGAGGAACGTCATGACGGCTACAGGGTCGCGAGCGATTCGCTTGCCGGTGTCGTTTGCGAGAAGCTCCTTGTACTCGCGTGCCGTTTTTTCGAGTGTCTCTCGAAACGTGGCTAGAACGGTTTTCGTCGCGAGAATCTCGTCGCGAAAATCCGTCAGCACGTGTCGTCGAACCTGCTCTTCTCGCTGCGAAGCGGCATCGGTCGCTTGTGCTGCCGAAGCTTCTTGGGTGGCAGTTGCGGGGACGGCGGAGAGAAGCAGCATGGAGACGAACAGCGACAGTCGGCAAACAGGCATAGGTTAAGGCTCCTTGGGTGACTCCTGACCGACTCGGCTGAACCTTTCAGCTTCGAGCATAGCTCGGACATGCTGAATGTGCGGCTTCGTCGATTTGATGGCCGCGGTCGCGGCCTTGGCCCACGTTTTCATCTCACGAAGCGACTCAAGGTCGGCTTTGAGAAACGTCTTTTCGCTCACACGGCGTTCGATTGCTGCTTTGGTTCGCTTGCGGCCCTCAAACTCGGTGCGAACATCGTAAGCTCCTCGAATGTTCTTCCAAGCGGCTGAAACGGTCGGCTCCGTTTGAAGCACCGCCTCTAGCTCGCCTGGAACCGTGGAGCCATCGAGCGACACGCTTAGTTCGGCTTGAACGGTCTCGCGAAGCGACGACAGAGCGGCCTTAAGCTCAGACAAGGCATCCGTTGCGAGCGTCAAGGCTTCGCGGCTCTCAGTTTCGAGAGCCTTGTTCTGGTGTTCATCGATGACCTTTGCGACCTTGAGGCCCCGGTCGAAAAATCCGTCGAAGAGCCAATTGACGGCGAGCCCGATGAGCAAAAGGGCGGCGAAGGCGTACCCGAGCCTGAGAAAGAATCGTCTCACCGGGTGCTGCTCATCCCGCTGCCGACGAGCGGCCCGTTCTGAGCGGCGAGCCTCCTCGGCCCTGCGGGCTTCCTCTCGCTTGAGAGCCTCGGTGACGAAGCTCGGCGGCTCTTGGCCGACAAGTCGAACATGAAACTCGTCCGGGTCGTCCGGGTTCGACCAGCACCTCAAGCGGGCCGCTTCTGAGAAATTTCGGATGCCCGAGTGCTCCTCGGGCGGAACCTGAATCGGCTGCCGCGTGCGGCAGTGCCCGAGCAACGTGCGGTAGAAGGCTCGCTGCTCATCGCTTTTGAGCAGGAACTCCGCTGCGTATTTCACGCCTGGCGGGAGCTGCCCCTCGTCCATCTGAGCGTTGCCAAGCTGCGAGCCGAAGGCCTCGCTGATATCGGACGGGGAGGCTTCTTCGGGGACGCCGAGCAGCTCAAAGAACGTCAGTCGCTCGTTCCACGGACGGGCAAGCCACGGGGGAAGATCGCCCCTGGGCGGGGCCTTTCGGCCTTGCTCGGATGGACCTCCAACAACCTGCATGCCGCATCGCGTCCTTTCGCGGGCCAAAAATCTCGCGGGCGAGATTCTAACGCGGAAGCCGCCGCCTAGATAGAATGGCCGGTCGCGGGCGGAGCGGGGCCGCGGTGGCCCTGCGGTCCGCGGGCCGAGCCGGTTTTCACTTTGCTGCGTCTGTCCCGGCAATCAAAAAACTCGGCAGACCTTCCTGTTCGCTCGGGAAGCAAAAAACTAGGCGGCTTTTCATCGAAGATTCCCTCTGCGGCGGCTGGATTGACGGACAACCGCCAATCGAGCCGAACAGCCGCACCCCCGGCTCGTGATTTACGGGTGCGGCCTTCAAGTGAGGGAATATGGAAAGTGAAAGGCATAAAGAGACGGGAGATCCAAGGTTCGTGACGATTCGCGTCGTCGTCGAACAGAATCCCCCGCCGCGTCCTCAACTCCCACCTGAGCCAAAGGAGTTGACGGCGTATCGGCAAGGCATCTGGACCATTGTCGGAGTCCTGTTCGCAGCAGTGATCCTCCGCATATTGGTCGAACTGCTATTGATGCTTGCCCGGTGATGGACACGTAATCCATCCGGCACGGCTCCTCCTAACAGGAGCCGTGTCGTTTCTTAGAGCTTGACCCACCAGACGAGCAGAAGGACCGGCAAAGCGACGGTCGCTGCACCCAGGCTAAACGCCCGCCACAGCCCGAAGTTGAGCCAATCCTCAACGTACTGGTCATTCTCGCTCGGTTTGGCGAACCAGAGAAGGAATCGCAGAAACTGTGCCTTCATCCGTCGAGATTAGCATGGTCGGCTGCCGCAACTCAACGTCGAAGTGGACGGCCGGGGTCTTGGCGGATAAGATCGGTCAGGTAACGATGTCATTTGCTCGCCCCCGCCCCGAGATTAAAAAACGGCGGGAAGATTGCTCGGTTCGAACGAACCTCCTGGCGGTTCATCCCTGAGAGTCGCAATAACGCGGCTCTGAGCGTAGAAACGCCTAAACAAAACGGAGGTGCGTATGAACGAAGAGCAGTCGGACATAAGGCTCTTAGGGGCCTTTTGTCTTTTTTGGACCCTTCCGTGGCGGCTTCGGTTTCTCCGCCTGCACCTTCGCGGCCACAGCCTTCTTCTTCGTCCGAACTGCCTTTGGGTCCGCGTCATCAAAGAGACCCTTAGCTACGGGATTCCGCTCGGCTTCCTCTTCGGTCGCGTCTGCCTCTGGCTCCGGCGGCGGCCCCTGCAAGCGTTCCACGCCAAGCTCCTCTTTTGGTGGCTCGGTTTTCCGAAGCGGCCACAGCATATCGCGGAGACTCTCGGCCTGTTCCACCGTGAATGGAAAGATCCGCTCAGCGATGCTGGGCAGCCCGCGAAGCGGCGAGAGCGTTGACGGTTCACGACCCCGGACGAACACGAGTGAGAGCATGTCGGAATTGTTGATGCGTGCGACGTTTTCTGGCGTGAGGCCACGAATCTTCACTTCATGCCAACCAGCGGACTTCGTCTTAGCAGTACCAAACGACGTTGCCGTGGATTTTCTGTAGTCGGTCGCCTCCGTTCTACGGTCAAGGGTCCATCCGAAAAGATCAAAGGCACTCGATAACGCTACCTGTTCGCCCCAGCTCTCGCCGTCTGTGTGGCTCACCGAGTTCGTGTCCGACTCTGAGCCGCTCCGTAAAAACTCCGACACACGTCCCGACACAAGTTCCAGCCGCTTAATCACGCGGTCATTCGTGAGCGAGAGATACTGTTGAAACGATGTGTTGTCAAAAATGAGCGAGAAGAGATCAACGCTGCCGGACATGAGCGACTCGGGGCTTTGATGTGAGAGGATGACGCTGACTCCGGCGTCTCGTGCCGTTTCGAGATAGCTCACGATGTTGTGTGCTGCAAGCCGCTGAAACTCATCAATCGAAACAAACGCCCGGTCGTCAGCTTGTCGATGTAGTCGGCGACGGCGTTTTGCGGCGGCGAGCAAACACGCGAACATGAACTTCCCAACTGCCTTCGATGACGGGTCTTTGTCGTCAGACTCAAGGTGAACGTAGAGGACTTCACCATTCTCGAAAAGGGCATCGAAGTCGAGGACGTTGGTTCGGTCCTGAGGCGGCTCATCTACGATGACGTTCGCTTCGCCGATGATCGCCGAGAGTGCACCGTGAACACCGCGAGCTTCCCTCTCCCCGCCCTTCTTTCGCGTCAATTCCTTCAGGCGTTTGGCGAGATTGCGAAGGCTCGAAAGCGGCGGGAGCTTGTTATCCTTGTCCTTCAGCGTCATCGCCTCTTCAAGCGTGTATCGCTGCTCATTCATGAAGAATACGGCCTCTTGGCTCTCGGGGTGGATGAGCGAAAGAGCCTTGTAGATGATTCCAGCCCTGGCTTTCAGGTCAGGCTCTGAAGCGATGGTGCTCCACGGGTCAAACTGGATACTCTGATAGCCTGAATAGTTGGAGAAAAATCGAAGCGGCTGGTCGCGGCCCAATTGCTCGCTCCGCCTGCGTGCCAGGAGCGTGGCGAAGGCGTGAAGGAACGGGTCACCCTGCGGCTTCAAGTCGAAAATGATGATGGCGGGTGGCTTCGTGCTCGTGCGTTCTCCGGGCTGCTTTTTGTCTGGGTCGGTTTCGGCCATTGCGAGCTGATAGAGCAGAGTTGCGACCGCCTGGCTTGTCTTGCCGCGGTTGGATTCTCCAAGGATATACGAGTGACTCTCGAAGGTGGACCGCGGAACAAACAGAGGAGCGGGTGTTTCGGGCGAAGCCCGAAGCCCGACAAAAATCTCTTTGCGAAAGCGAAGCGATGACCGGCGGATGAGTTCCCAATAAAGTTCAAACTCGCTGATTGGCGAATCGTCCTGCTTGCACCATGGGAACACGTCCGCCATACGTTTCTTGGCGAGAACGCTCCAAGCCGCTTCTTCGCCGAGGTCCCGCCAATGAGCGAGAGGGTCGGTTGCCTGTCGGTTAAGCCCGGCCGTAGGCACGCGGTCAAGCTGTGCACTCGGCCCGTAGGCTCCAAGCTTCGGACGATTAGCTTGGTCCCGGTACTGCTTGAGGACCGAGAGGTCCGTCGGAGGTTTCTTTTTCTTCCGTAAGAACTCGAACACGGGGGCGTCTCCTACGACTCGTGTAATCCCGAACCTGTTCAACACAAAAATGTGCCAACCCTGCGAGTGGTACGCCATCACCAGCATCGTGCTTTCGGATTCGCTGCCAGGTTTCGTCGACGCGAGACTCGGTGTCAAGAAGGACCGCGAAGCCGTACTCTCGTCGCTGAACGAGAGCTTCAAGCCCCGGCGTCGCAAGCTCGGTGAGTACGTTATCGCGGAGCTCTTGCATGATGTCGGACAGTCCCGTACGGGGCATAGGGACATAGATTTTGTAAACACGGTGCTTCGTTCGGCCCGTTTCGGTGGAGTGCTCCCGTTCTACGCAGTGATTCCCGCCTCGGAAATGACAGCCATATGCCTTCTCCAGCACATCACGCCGCACCCGACGGCGTTCTTTAGCCCCCATGCAGCAAAACCATGTAATGGCAAGATTCGTGAGAAGGCCCTGCCCCTTTAATTCCTTTTTCCAATGCCTCGGTACACCGAGCATGCTCAGTCCGGGAGCGGTAAGCTGATATGACGACCGGCGATATGGAAGGCTTTGATAGGAAACAACAAGGCCTTGCTTCGTGAGCTTATCGAGCTCCTTGCTGATGTCACTCCCAGCAAACAAGTGACTCATCATGATCTCACGCGTCGAGACGTGGTAGGCCGCAAGGTGCGAAAGAATCGCCTCCATCCTCGTCGGGTCTAGCGGAGCTTCGTCTACCACAACTCGTACCCCCAAGAGCGGTCGGCACAGAAGTTATGGAAGTCGGCAACCTTCGCCGTTGCGTACGCACCGCCAAACTCGATGACGGTCGTACCGGCCCGGGTGACGATAGCGGCGTCCGGCAAACGACCATCGCGGCCCTCGCCTCGTTCGTAAAGCCGGGCCTCGGAGATCCAACGTCCCGCCCGTCTGGGGTCCTCTCGTAGAAGCTTCAGGTAAACTGCCGAAAGGCAAAGGTCGTGCGTCGCTTCGCTAGGCCTCGGGACCCGACCGCCCTTTCCGGCATAGCGGTTGCCCGCCTGCTTCGTCGCGACCGCTGCGAGCACCGGACAGGCCGGTTGAGTCCAACGAGACCGAAGCCGGTACGAGAGGGGTCCGAAATCCGGCTGCGGCTGACCGGGCTTCCAGGTTGCCACCGGAGCATGCAGGTCGGGTACTGGCTCAGCCAGGAGGTTCACAAGCAGCAACCAGCCTTGAGCTTCAAGGTCCCGAAGCCGAGCCTTGGCGGCAGCCGTTCCAGTCGTCCACCACATTGCGGCGACTTGGCCGACGGACAAAACTCGAACCCGTCGAGTGAGCGTGTCGAGGATTGCTTCGTCTCGCTCGGTCATTGCGATGCCCGCACACCTTCCCCTCGTCTTGGTAGACGCGGGAACCACTCCGTCGGCGAGATCATAACTGCTTGCAGGATCAGCGTCTAGGCGATGGAAAAGGCCACTGATAAGGCCATTGATGAAGGATGGCGGCGAGTGTGCGGGCCAGTGGTGCGACTCGGCTGGGCGAACGTCGCGGCGTAAACAGGGGCGGCCGATTTTGGACGACAAGCGGCGTTCAAGTCACGGCCGGGGAGGTGGTTGCTCAGGGCTGGATGGTTCGGGTATCGCGCACGCTTGGTGGTCAGCGGGTACGCCTGATTGACGGTGTCGGGCGGTGCTTTCGGAGCCAAGTTTCGATTCGCCGGAGCGAGAGGTAGATGTGTCGCGAACGGTCAGCCGGAGAGGCGGCGTCGAAGTCAGCCTTCTCATCGTCGAAAAGAAAATCGAGCACCTCCTGCACGGCGGCAGCGACGGAGTCGGGAAGCGGGTCAAGGTACTTGGTCATGGCTCCTCCATTGGGGTTGCCGCGAGCAGTCACGCGGAACTGTGAACGTTCCGACAGCGACTTCCTCGCCTGCTCGGGCTGTCTACTCACGGCCGTTTTTCGGATGCCGGGCTGGCATCACCAAGTCGGCAAAGTCGGGGTCGATTTCGAAGGTGCTTTGACGGAAGTTTCCGGCAAGTCGGCGTTCCTCCCATAAGAGCACGTCCGAAAGCCGTGCGTAGCGGACGCGTCCTCGCTGCTCGAAAGGAAGCTCGCCGGACTCCATCGCCTCGATGACTATCTCGCGACGCATCCGTTCCATCTTCCGAATCTCGTTCACCGTGAGCCAACGGCTGAACGCTTGTTCGGGCGGAGCGTGAGGCTGTATCGGGCGGCTCTCGTGTCGGTCAAAGGCCGGGGTGTCGAGTGACGGGGCTTCAAGCTCTGCTTCCTTACGTGCTGTGTTCTCTTTCCTCTGTCTGACTCGTTCTCGATTCATGGGGCGTGCTCCTCCGCGTTGATAAAAAACGCCAGACGACGGGCACGCCCGAATTGCCGGGCGGTCAAGGAGGAACGCGAAGCGGCAAATCCTTGACGGTCCGGCTGGGCGTGCTTCATGTGAGGCGTTTTTCAACGCGGAGTGAGAACGCGGCATTCGAGAGCGTTGGACGAAGAGAGCAAGCACCGAAAGTGAGCCGAGAGTCGGAATAGCTGCTCGCTTCCGGTTTTGCGAAGCCCCCTCGGGGACGGGAGGGGGCGAGCATCGGGGAGGGGCGGGGCTGGCCCTTGGGGCGGTGACGATCCAGCCAGGGAGCGGCGGGACAATTAAAAGTCCCAAAGCGGACTGACCGCTTTCTCGCCGCCTGGTCCCTCTGAATCCGCGAGCAAAGAAATAGCCGGTCACGCGGACCGGCTATTTGGCGAGCGGCTATTCGTGTGTGATAGCGGCGAGAATCTCTGACGCTGTCTGCTGAATGAATCCGAACGACTGAGCGAGGGTCTCCTTGTCGCCGTCGTAGAGCTGAATGTAATCGGCGGCGGCGGTGTTTGAATCCAGCCCGATGGCCTCACATACAACGAACGCGACGGCTTCGGCTTCAGTCTCGCGGATTGTCTTGGATGTTTCTTTTCGACGCTCACCACGATGCAGGATCTCGTGGGCGAGTTCATGCACGAGCGTCGAAAATTCTTCTGCGGGACTGAGGCCAGTGCGGAGCGTGATTTTTCCGCCATGTGAGAGGCCGTGGGCTGGGCCGATTTCCGCCGAGTACGTAAGCTCAATCCCCTTCTCGGCGACAAGCTTCTTCAAGCGGTCCGTATGCCCGTTCGGATTGCCCGCAACGCGAGCGAATTCCGGCATCGCTTCGCCGTCGGTCTGCGACACGTCGAAGACGTAGACCGCTTTGAAGCGAAGAATCGAGTCATTGTCCTTCGCGTCGCCGGTGTCTTGAGCTTCCTTGGGCTTAATGAGCATAGGGGCGATGACGACGATGCCCTTCTCGCCCTTCTTGACGAACCGGTTGAACTTCTTCCACGTGTTGAAGCCCGCGACTTTCCTCGCGTCGGGCTTTTGCGAGAGAATCAGCATCACGTTGCCCCACGAATACTCGTGGAAGCGGCCCATCGCGGCGAGATACTGCGTGAGGGCGTCGCTCTTGCCCTGACTGATTGCCGACGTGAGTTGGTCGAGTGCCTGGTCTGCGAGTTTCTTTGCTTCTTCTGCTTTCATGTTTCTAGCTCCTTTTGGTTTTGCGAGAAGGGACCGTCCCTTCACGAGCGACAGCGGGACGGTCCCTGCGAGCCAAAAGGAGCGTTCGCGATGGACACGCGAGCTTAGGCCGGGTGCCAAAGCAGTGGACGTGACAGGCCGGTGGGCAAAGCCCACGCCGAAGGCGAGGCCTGGCCGCGGCCGATGCGGCAAACGTCCGTTAAGAGGTCGCGGGGTCTCAAGCGTGAGAAAGCAGAAGTGAAGTGAAGCGAGACCGGGACAGTCGTCAAAGTCGGAATCGGGCCAGGTTGCGACGCGTGCTTGTCGCGAGGGTGCGGACTGAGTAGGCGTGCGAGTGCTACTTCTTCCGACGCGAGCGGGCGGCTTCTAGAAGTTCAACCTCGGAGTTGATAGGGCGACCGGGCGGAAGTGCGAAGTCCTCAAGGAAGCACTGCAAGGCGACGCGGATAATCGAATTTCGCGTAATGCGGTTCTTGCGGACCGAGCGATTGCGATTGATGACGCGGGCAAGCTCCTCGGATTGGTCGCGAAGTTCCTGCGAGAGCGGTACGGTGATTTTCTCCTCGTTCGCGTCGGCGGAAACCTCGTCCCCTTCGCTCACCTCGGGTTCCTTTGCGACTTTGGGCCGGGAAGTGGGTTTTCGCGTGGGCCTTGGCTGTGACTCAATCGCTGCGACCTTTTGCGGTTCAGTCACGACTTCCGCCCGAGTGATTGTCGGTGCTGGTGAGGCTACCGGGCGTCCAAACGGGCTGTCGATAACGGCTGTGGGGCCTGATGCTACACTGCGAAACGCTTGAAGCCCGCTTGTTACCTCCATGTTTGACGCGAGCGTTCCCCCCGGCTGATTATTCTTAGCCATTTGCAGCCTCCATCACGGAAGGCTGAACGGTTGCGGCTTCAACGCGAGCGAGCACCTCGTTTGCAAGCTCGGTGTAGTCCTCGGTTCCCCTCCCCTCGCGGTCGTTCTCAAATTGAAAAATCGTCTTCTGCACGCTCGGAGCCGTCTTTGCTTTCGTGTTCACACGGATGCGAGTGCTGAAGAGCATTTCCCCGAGTTCTGACTGAAGTTTTCGCTCAACGTCACGGCAAATATTCTCTGAGCGGTGGTACATGGTGAGCACGACCCCGAGTGACTTAAGCGACGGGCAAAGCTTTCGTTGAAAACGGGCAATGCAGTTTCCGAGCATGATGAGTCCCGTAAGCGGCAGATACTCAGCGGATACGGGGACGATGTAAAAGTCGCTCGCGACCAGAGCGTTGACGGTCACGAGCGAGACAGACGGCGAATTGTCGATGAGCACGAAATCGTATTGCGAGAGACACCTCGTGTGCTCAAAGCACGTTCGAAGAGCGAATTCCCTGGCCTCACGGGGTGCGAGATTAAGTTCGGCCGCGAAGAAATTCTCGGCACACGGCAGCAAGTCGAGTCCCTTCGTGCTGGTCGGACGAATCAGGTCGTCAAACCCCGCTTCGTCCATCAAAGCGTCGAAGAGCGTGCGAGTGTTTGAGTCATACGGTGTCAAGCCGATAAGACTTGCGGTGAGGTTCTGTTGCGGGTCGAGGTCGCAAACGAGAACGCGTTTCCCGAGAACCGCGAGAGCTGCCCCGAGATTTGCGGTTGTCGTGGTTTTCAGAACGCCGCCCTTGTGATTGACGATACTGATGATGGTCGGTTTATTCATGCGACCCTCCGTGCCTGTCGAGCTTCAATCCAATCGAGCAAGTCTTCGCGGCGAAAACGCCAGCGTCCGCCGCGGGAGAGCCTCAGTGCCGGAAGGTCGTCGGTGCGAATAAGCCTGTAGAGCGTGTTACGATGGACGCCCAAGAGGCGGGTTGCTCCGTCAACGTCGAGAAGTTCCCCTTCTTGCGGGTCTGAGTTGGTTCGTGTCGAGTGTGCCATACAGCATGGCTAGCACGGCCCCTTCCCCCGCACTAGACACAATTTGCACCCCGGTAGCACAAGCCTGATGTGGATAGCACGATGCTGCACAATCGAGCACTACGCTCTGAACTTCTGAAGTTCATAACTTCATACTGTCTGAATGTCCGAACGTCGCCAGTTCCGACATTCTTATATTCAGAGAATCAGAAACTCTTAGTCTCTGACTATCGGAATATCTGACGTTCGGAATATGCGAAAGTCTGACGGTGTGATGGTCGGAAATGCCGAGTCTCTGAAGGTCCGATCTTCTGATAGTCTGATGTTCCGAGCTTACGAACCTCGGCAGATCCGACGATCCGAAGTTCATAACTTCATGGATTGATTGGAGATTCTTTCATTTTCTGGATTGTCGAATCTCACGCACTTTGCAAAGCTCGCTCTGAGTGGAAGAGGGGCGTGCCGATGAGTCTTCAAAATCAAAGCACAAGCGAACGCCGGGACGTGTTGTCGCTCCCCGGAGTCGAGCTTCGACTGACGGCGGAACAAGCATTGCGAGCCGCAATCGACAATCAGGTTTTTGCAAGCCTTCGCGACCTAGAGCCGCTCGATGGTGGCCGAGCGGTGCAAGCGGTCTACGTCGCTCTCATCCGGCGGCTCCCGAACGTCATGCCTGACCGGAAGCGTCTCGCTATCGACACGGGCTTTTCGGAGAGTTCGATTAAACGGGCAATTTCGCTCTTAGAGCGTGCAAAGCTTGTGAGGGTAGAGCGGAGCAAGGGTCACTCATCAAATTACGTCCTGGCTGATATACGGGCGTCTGAAGTGGCAAGCGAGTGCGTGGCCGCGATCAAAAAACTTGCTCGCGGGTTTTCCCCCCGCCGCGAGGTCGATGGTCGGGCCACAAGTGAACCGGCTCAATGCGAGAGTCGGGTCGCAAGTGAGCCGGGTAGCCGGGTCACGAGTGAACCTCAGGTCGGGTCACTCAAGGCCCACAAAGAAGCAAACAAGATCCAATCCAAGCAGCAATGTGCTGCTGCGGGCCTCCTGGAACGAACGCTAAAACGCTGGGGCCTGGAATCAGCGTTGTACCTCACTGTGAGCGGACACCGGCAAGCAATCCCTGAGCTTGCTAAAGATCCCGAGTTCGCCGCTCGTGTGATCGACGCTGCGATGCGAAAGGGGAGCTGGTCGGCGTCGGCCGGAGTCGGCTCGAAAGTCGCCTTCCTACGTGAGCAAGTTCCTGTCATTACTGAGAAACTGGGCAATGCGACACTCAATCAGCCGCTCGCGGTGCGGCGGGATTCCCCCCGCGAAGCCGCCTCTGAGCCTGAGAACGACGAATGTCGAGCGAAGGCAGAGAGCATCGTCGCTTCAATGAGCGAAGCGGAGTTTCACTCCGCTTGTGAGCATCTCTTTGTTGAGCGGCCGGGGCTTCGGTCACTTTACGGCGACGCCGACCGTAGCCGTATTGGATTGCGAATGTTGTTGATAGAGGCCGAGTTACAGAAACGGGAGGGGGAAAGGGGGAGCAACAAATGTGCTCCCCCTTGAGTCGTAGAGCGTGGACGATTAGCGGCTTTGGGAAGCTGCACCGCCCGCCCTGTTGTAATCTGGCGTGCCCGGCGGGGCCATGGAGTCAGCCCGACCGGTATCATGCTTCTGACAGATCTCGTACCACGACATTCTCATTCTCCTTGTGATGTCTGCTTCTTGGGGCGTCGCCACACGACACCCCATTCAGTCACCTCGCGAGTCCAACCTTTCTTGAAGAGCTCGCGAACGATTTCAGGTTCTTCTGGGATAGTTTGTCACCTCCTCTCATCGGCTGGGTTTGGACTCATGTCGGCCCCGTTTAGTCCGTCCAGGTTCGCAGAACGCCGTGCCCGTGCTACACTTGGGCAATTCGCACAACGCTGCCGGGTTTCGGGAAACTCCTCACCGGTCAGCGCGGTCGAGTGCGCAAAGCCGTGGTCGAGCGGACAATGATGTGGGTGGCACCCGAGGGGGACTCCACATAGGCTTTCGACACCAAAGGGCTTCCACATTGCGAGACTCTTTTCAGGCATTCGCACGGTGATCCGTCAGGTGCTCGCCAACTTGGAGGACCAACCGGAACATCGATGGCCCCGGATCAACCGCTAAATAATAGCACCAGTCGGTGCCAATTTCAAGAGAGCCTCAGCAAAAGCGTCGCAAGTGATTACGGGGACGGGTATTACGTGCTCTTTCTCGGACGGCCGACGGGGTTGCGGTTCTTGGCCCACTCCTGGCACGCCCGCAAACTAACGACCTTTGTGCCATCTCCTAGCTCGTAGACAGGGATTTCCCCGTTGGCAATCGCCCGAACAAGCGGCGCGTGATTACGACCTAGACTTTCGGCCGCCGACCGTATGCTCATCAGGTCCGATAACGCTGCTGGCAGATTGCCAGCCAAATCCACGTCAGAGCTAGGCTCGCCCGATGTTGTAGGACCGCTCTTGCCGATGGGATTAGGGTGATGTTCGGGTGTCACCCACTTAGTGTCCCACGTTTTCGGGACGAGAGTCCAGATTTCGACTAGCTCGCCGCCACCTGCCTCAAGCGAGCTAGCCAGCTTCGCCCTCAGGCGTGGAAGTTCATTTAGCCCAACGGAAACGATTGCGTTCTCCCCAAAGATATCCTGCCTTGAAAGCACCGAAACAGAATCCAACACGTCCCTTGGGGCTAGGGCGTGAATCGTGAAGTCAGATTCAGAGAGCCCGCGAAAAACCGGGTCAGTTAGACTTAGCTCCGGAAGTCTAAACTGCCAGATTGGGTCGCGTTTCGGCAGCGGCCGCAATATACGGATTTGCTCGTAGCCGAGTATGCCAGCGGCAATTGACGAATGGATTCGTTTCCCAGTGAAATCAAATAAATCTTGGTGCGGCCGACGGTAATGTAGCAGAACGCCGATGCGGGCTTGGTGGCGTCGTCGGGTACTCGTCATATGGGCACAAGCTGATTCAAACGAGCGGTAATTCGGAGAAACTCCACCCGTCTTGAATCCTGACAAGATGAACTGGGCGTCTAGGCCGGAGTCGCCACGCCAATAACCTGCCGCGGCGAATGCCTCCGATTGTTCGCCGCGAAACAAGCTGAAGGCTAGATTCGAGACAAACTCACGGTGAGGGTCCTTTGGTCTTGGGCGATTATGCGGGAGCGTGGGCGTGCTTCCTGGTACCGGGACTTCCTCGCCCGGCGATGGCTGGCCAATTTCAGATACTCTCTGGTCGAGAGCGTCAAGGGGAAGGTCCCGGCTCCGTGCATCGGCTTGGCTGCGTTCGCGGTTTCGTTGTTGGCGTGCCATCGGTTTTCTCACAAACTCTGAACCACCGGCTCGACCTTGCGTGGTCTCGCATTCTGCTTGGGGCTATCCGCTACCATACTCTGCGAACTGACCCGCTTGCGAACCCATTCGACAACTTCCCGGCACTCGGGGCGAACGGGCCGCATGTAAAGGTCGGCCACGTCACTACTCGCTGAGTGCCCGAGCCAACGCTTCACGTCGCCGATGGAAGCTCCGGGCCGCGAGCCAAACTCGGTCGCTCCCAAGTGGCGAAGGGTGTAAAAACCGTCGAGCGTATGTTTCGTCTCCCCGATTTTCGTTCGGAGCTTATCCCACCAAAGGGTCACGGCGTTCGATGTCGGTGAAACGAGCGGCACCCCGTTTCGCGTAACGAAGAGAAGCTGCCCGGCCTCTCGCCGTGCGGCCTCCTGGTACTTCTTCACGTAAGCCCACACGAGGGGAGGGGTATCGCCGTAACGCTCAACGCCGGTCTTGGGCCGTCGTAGGTCATACGCTTTCGCCGAAATCTGCCCGACGTGAATCGCGGCGAGGTCCTTCGCTCCTAACCCCAAGCCAAGGCCAAGCCAAATCATGGTTCGGCCGCGAAGGTCCGTTCCCTGGAGCATCCGTTTCAATTGGTCAACCGTTGGAAGCGTTCGCTCTTCAGAGGGCTTCCCATGCACAACGTCGCGAGAATCCCAATTCCACGTGAGAACTTGCTGACCGTGCTCAGGGCGTCCTGCCCGGTCGATGAGGGCCTTTACGATTTGCAGACGCTTTGCGACCTGCGAAGCTGAGAAGCCTCTCTTCACGACGGCTCGGTTGAACTCCTCGATGTCCTGCATCGACAAATCCGAAAGTCGAAGCCGAGTGACGGCGGCGGGGCCGTGCCGCTCGTTAAGGAACTCAAGGAAGTCGTGAATGACTTTCACTCGGTCGCGATAAACCGGCTTTGCGATGCTACCTTGTCGCCTCGGCTCACCGGGTTCTCGCACGCGAGCTTCCTCGGCCTTCTTAAAGCCCGTTGCAACCTCAAGGATGCAACCCGAAAGCATCTCCGGCCGCTTGGCGGGCTTTGGTGGCCGCTTGACCTGGGTCGGATAAACCTTGCCGTTTCCGTTCCCGCCCAAGTGCTCAAGGACCCAGCCGTGATAAAGAACGCGGGCCTCGGCCTCACGCTCTCGCTCGTGGATATTGAAGAGGTGCTTCCGGGGGATGCGGGTTTCTTTGTCGCGGAAGGCGACGTGCCAACCGAGATCACGCCACGTCGTGAACCTGAGTTTCGGGATTCGCTGCCTGCTCTTGGACACGGCTGCTCTCCGGGTATAATGCCGGGTTGTCCGGACGGCCGATTATAGGCGGCTTCCGGGCTTAAGTAGAGCAAGCCGTCAAGCTTAAGTAGAGCAAAACGGCCTTCGCGGGCGTAATTCAGTGGTAGAATGCCAGCTTCCCAAGCTGGACGTCGTGGGTTCGAATCCCATCGCCCGCTGTGATATAATCCCATAGCCGATCGCAACTTGCGAACCGGCCCGCGTTGGGCTGTGCGGCTCGGGAAGCTCGAAAACGAGGGTAATTTACCCCCGTCGTGCTTCCAGGAGCCGGCCATGCCTGCCAGCACGAACCTTCGCGTTCCCGTCTATCGCCATCACAAGCCGTGAGGGCTCGCGTCCGTACGCATCGAGGGCCGCGACATCTATCTCGGCCCGCACGGCACGCCGGAGAGCCGCGCGGAATACAAGCGCGTCGTCGCCGAGTGGCTCGCGAACCACAAGGCCGAACCGAGCAGCAACGGGCAAGCCGCGACCCGAGTTGTGGACGAACTCATCGCGGCCTACCTCGACTTCGCGAAATCGTATTACGTCAAGAATGGGGCGCTCACCGGCGAGTACCGCAACATCGGCGACGCCCTCCGCCCGCTCACGACGATGTACGGCCGGACGCGCGTTGCCGACTTCGGCCCGTCCTCACTCAAGGCAGTTCGGCAGGCGATGATCGACGCCGACCTGTGCAGGCGGACGATCAATAACCGCATCAACCGCGTTCGCCGCGTGTTCAAATGGGGCGTCGAGAACGAGCTCGTACCGGCCGGCGTCCTTCACGCGCTACAAGCCGTCGCACCACTGAAGCTCGGGCGCTGCAACGTTCGCGAATCAGAGGCTGTGAAGCCAGTGCCGACCGAGCTCATCGAACCTGTCTTGAAGCTTGTCTCACCGCAGGTCGCCGCAATGATCCGGTTGCAGCTCTTAACCGGCATGCGGCCCGGTGAGGTTATGCAGATGCGAACCTGCGACATCGACATGAGCGGGGCGATCTGGGTATATCGGCCAGCGCGGCACAAGACAGAGCATCACGGCAGACACCGCGTCGTGTACCTGGGGCCGAAGGCAAAGGACTTGCTGCGGCCGTTCTCGTTGGACAACTGCACGGCACCGATTTTCAGCCCGCGCGAAGCAATGGCCCACATTCACCGAGAGCGGCGCGAAGCGCGGCAGACGCCAATGACGCCGAGTCAGGCGGCAAGGAAACGCAAGCGATTTCCTCGACGGTCGCCCGGTGACTGCTACGACCGGCGCAGCTACGCGTGGGCAATCAGGCGTGCGTGCGACGCGGCGTTCCCTCTGCCCAAGTATGTCAAAGAGCAGGACCGCTCTGCATGGCGCCGCGATCATCGATGGTCGCCGAATCAACTCCGACACAACGCCGCAACAGACTTGCGTCGCCAATTTGGCATCGAGGCGGCCAGGGTGGTGCTTGGGCATTCATCGGCGGATGTCACGGAAATCTACGCTGAGATGGATCTTGCCCGGGCAGCGAGCATCATGGAGCAGGTTGGATAAGACGCGGTTCGAGCGGCGCTTCGCGAGAGAGCCCGTAGAGATTGCTGGCTCGGAAACTGCGCTTCCTGCTTTGAAACCGATATCACCGCTGCGGATGCAGCGCGACTCCGGAGACTTGAGGATTGCTGTTACGGTCAAGCCGAGCGCCGAACCGAGTGGCGATGTGACGCGAGCCGGTTCTAGATTGAAGCGGTTTCGAACTTTCGCCGCTCTGGAAACAAGAGCGTTAGCACACCGTATTCGCCGAGCGGTATCGCCTGTTCGATAAAGATCGCATCTCGCATTGACCCCTGACCGATGCCCGGGAACCAAGCCGCAGCGGAGGTACCTGCCTCGAAAAACCCGGATTCGGGCGGCGTTGCTCCGGACAAGGCCCGTCCCGTTGGGGAATCGTGAGGTACTCGCGCCACGTCTTCGATAGTTCTGCGATAGCCAGCGGCAAACGTGCTGTTTGAAAAGTGCTTCCAAGCGAACCCGTCAGCCTTCCACTTGATCAGCGTATACGGACCAAGATTCAAGCGGGTACATCGGATAGCGGTACTTGTAATGGACGTGCCAAAATCGTCCTTCAGCTTAAGGACAGCGGCACACCCCAGTGAAAGCTCCTTGGCGGACTTCGAAAACCTTTCTTCGGGCATGAGGAGATGGCACGCGAAATGATCGGCTTCGATTTCTGCGGGGTTCCGGGACTGAAAATCACATACCGACTGGTGTCGCGGTGCAGAACCAGACAGAAGGGCTCGGCGATGCTCGTCGATGTAGTAATGTCCGAGTTCGTGAGCCAGCGTGAAACGCGCTCGGCCACTCTGCGGACTCTTCAGGCGCTCCAGGTTTGCGTAAACATGGAACCTACCTGCAATGTGCTCAAGCATCCCGTCGAATGCGGCCGCATACCGCCCGAAGTTGAACGTTATGTCATTGCGGCGCAGGATCAGCTCGGGCTCGACCCTTCCGCTCGGGCAATGATCAGCGGCCACTTGCTCAGCGAGTCCGGCAATTTCCGCCAAGCGTGCTTCGCTACTCGTCACAATCCGCCTCACGCTCTGCTATAGCTCTGTCGCGCCGCATCTGATCCTCAACTTCGGGCGAGAGAGTGCCACCGTCGCGAGCTGCCCTGGCGAGGTTTGCGATAACCTCCTTCGTTTCGCCACGCGGCATTTTTAGGATCTTGCCTCGATTCTGACATGCGCGCTCCGCGGTCAAGGCAGCTCGGAGCCGTTCTGGAAGCTCGATTGGCTTAGATCGAAGCCGCTTCAAAACAGCAGCAATCTCCTCTGGATCTTGCGGAATGATCTTTCCTGTACGCTTCAGATATTCATAAAGAGCCCGCTCCGCTCGGATCTCCGCATCGAGCGAATCTCTCGGTTCTTGCCTCTTCATGATTCTCTCCCTTTCGAATCTTGATCAGACGCGTCGAAGCGACGTCGGATTTTGCCCAGAACCCGTTTTCGAACTTGTCGGATATTCTCAGGAGTGGTTTCAAACGTCTCGACGAGGTCGTCCATTACTTCATTCGGAAGCCTTTGATGCGGCCGCGCTGGATCATAGTACTGCATCGTCACGAGCGTGATGGTTCTATCTCGCTCAGAGCATTCTGACAGCGCGGCCTGAACCATCATTTCATCAGGCGACAATTTCCGCCCAGTGTCCTCGACGGACCGTTCCTCAACAGCGTTCCAGTCATCAAGGAGAGGCGGGCGGTTCTCGCGGTCTCGATAGTGGTCCATGGCAATGTTATGCGCAATCACGCCCATCCACTTCAGAACATTGAGTGTCTTCCCCCGTACGTCTGGCGCTCCGCACGGTTCGTAGGTGCCTGCCTTCTCGAACACACGTTCGAAGGTCTCTAGGACAATGTCCTCGACTTCCGATTCTCCCAGCGTGTCCGCATGCGCAGTTGTGACTACCGAATAGAGGTAAGCCATGTGCCTGTTCATGAACTCGCGACAGGCGGCGTCTGCGGCGTTGCGATCATCCGTCTGGCAACTCATCCAGAAGATGAGGTCTTCGTCGTTCTCATTTGCAAATGAGTCGTGAGGTGTCGGCATGATGTAGCCCATATGCAAATTGGTCGCGGGAATAGTCGTTTCCATCTTACAGCGCGACCTCTTCGGGAACGAGTTTCTCGCAGCAGGCGAGCATGGCCTTGGCGTAGGAGTTGGCCGCTTCTGCGACCCAGGCGGGCTTGATTCGTAATACCCACCACGTACCGAGCGCGACGCTCAGGAACAGCGCCGTACCCGTCTCGACCGACGGAGCATTGGACGATAAGAGATCGAATGCGAGGCGCGCACCCGATATCGCGAACCCGAGTGCGGCCAAGGTCAAGCCGGCCGGCTTCATTGCCCAGAGGTTTCGGCGGAAACCGAAGCTGACGTTCTCCTCGAAGACCAAGCGGAACTTCGTCCGATCTCGCGTGCGCTCGCGAAGCCAGTCAACACACGACGCATAAACAGAGTCGGCCGCGTCGGGTCGCTCGCGCTCACTTCGTGCGGAAGGTATCCGGATTCCTGGAACGAGTACCGCGAGCTGTTCATGGTATCGTTTGCGCGTCCTTTCATTGAGCGTCTCGTCACGGTGTCGAAGGAAGCGGGTTGTGGGTGGGCCGTCCCACATCGAGAAGAGTCGTTCCTGCTGTTTTTGTCCAACACCGCGCGCCAGGTGCGACAAGAGCGCCGCTGCCGCCACCAATACGCCCGCCGAGCCCAGCATCGTCCAGCTCGCAGACTCAATTGGCACCCACGCGGCGACGGCCGCGATCGCCGGTGCCAGCACTAGGACGGCGGCTAGAAACCGCGCGCGAAAGCTGTAGCTGTCGAGGGGTAAATTCATCACGGCCGTGCCCCCTGAATCATGCGGCCAACGAACACGACGTTCTCGCTATCGGACGCGATAAGCATGAGTGCCGGAAAACCATCGCGGTCCATGAGTTCCGTCAACCAGGCGAAGACCGTGCAGTCGTCCGCACTCGGGAGAGGCGGAACACCCCGCGGGTGAGAGTGCCATTCGCCGACATACTGGAGCATTCCGCCGGTCGTCGCCGATGTTCGGTTGACCTCAGCGAGGAGCCCTTCTGACCCACGGACATAAAGTGTCGGCCACTCCTTGCTGTCCGGCGGGGAGGGGATGGTGTCCACTAAGTAGATGATCCTCCGCGGCAGATCGAAGGACCCGAGGAGCACGCCACCTATCTCATTTGGAAGCTTCTCACGGCGGAGCCTCGCGATACGGTCAACGAAGTGCTGGTCGGTACAGACTCGCCAGCCTCCGACCTCATGCTCGATAGTCGGCAGGGTCTCGATGTCGACTTTCTGAACCGACAAATCATCGCCCGCCCGCCATGCACGGATTGTCGCGTTGGGGCGAGCGAGTGCCTCGCGGATGCCGTGAGAGACGATGGCGGCGTGAAGGGATGCAAGGTGCTGAGGGAGATCGCTGCTCACGTCACGGCATGATCTCGCATAGCGCAGCCGACCCTCGTTCCGCTTAAGGTGCCCCGCAAGGGCTGGGTCAGTGAGAATATGGCGATAAAGCTGGTGTTCGAGATGGTCGAGACGTACCGTCCTCTCGGAGTCCTCTGCGAGAAGAACAACGTCGCGGCCTGAAGGGCTCAGGAAAGCCGACACGCGCCGCGCCGCTCCAGCGTGGTCGCGAGCGATTGCCCGGGCGACCGGCACGGAGGCAGAGAGGTCAAGGATGACTTCCGCACTCGCGAGGGCATCCGCAACAGCGGCTCGTTCCTCGCCAGGAACCAACACGTCTGCGACAATCGGCCTTGGTTTAGCGTCCGCCTCCAAAATTGAATGGGCCACCTCGGCGAACGCAACCGCCTTGGGGGCTCCGATCGCAAACCCCTCAAGTCCGTGGCGGGAGAGGTTGTGCGGAAAAAGGCGGTCATGATCGATGATGGTCTGCACACGACAACCACACCGGACCAGATTCATCAACACCTGTGAGCCGAGCGCACCGGCACCAATGGCTGTGACGTTCAAATGACTCGGGGTGATGCCGTTAAGGGTAGCCGCAAGAGTGCGAGTTAGCGTGAACGTGGGGTTTAGAAGCGAGACGCCGACCTCGCTGCCAGCATCGGCGGAGAAGCCGGTGTGGAGGATCAGGCCCGGTGTCTTGCCGCCCTTTGTATCCCACGCTTCGAGAATGGGCGCGAGTTCGTCGATCGATTTATGAAGAGCGAAGGCCCACACGTCAGTCGATTCGGGCTGGGCACCGGCGGCTCGCGTCTTCGGGAACCATATGATCAGGATAACCGCCGCTTTGTGGATATCCGCAAACTCGCGCCACACTACGAGAACCCTACGAAGTTCGGTCAGTAGGTCTAGGCCCGCAGCTTCGATAACGCGGGCGAGCTCCCGCAGGTTCGTAGGAGTACGACGGATCACGCCGTGCTCCTGGGGCTGACACTTGAAAGTCGTCGCGACGAACTTGGCATCGCGTACGTCAGCCCGAGGGTTGCCGGCGTGCCGGGCGACGAGCACTCCGGCGCCAGGACCGCCTTCTACGAGCTGGACGTAGAGCCGTCCAGGCCCGCCATCTGCCGTTGCCTCAAAAATGTCGGCGGGTAGCACAATGTGATGCTCCCACGCGAGAAGGATCGGCTCCAACGGCTGGTCGCCTGCGTGTAGCTCGCCGCGGGCCGTGAGTGCGAGCCATGTCCTTACCCGCTCGATGAAGGCGGCAGCGGTCCAGCGAAGTTTGAGTTCGGCCCAAGGCTGGTCGTAAAGGCAGAGACTCTTCGGGTACTCGTCGCGTTGGAGGATGAGGTGTGGGACTTCGGGAAAATCCGTCCTCAGGGCTAGTGCTTCGGGGAACGACTCGTCCACCGGCCGGAACCGAAGTGCAATCCGCTCGATTGGACGGATGTCATGGAGCGGCGCCTGAGGCACTTCTACTTCCAGGTCGATGATGACAGTTTCTGTCCCGTCAGCCGAGCGGCACGCTTCGACCATCTTCGCGAACTCGGCTCGGCCGGCGACGAGGTGGTGGGCGACGGCGGCCGCCCGGGGCAGATTCAGAGCGTCGGAAGAGCCGCTGTGGCCGAAGTTGCGGGTAGCGTGCTCAGACATCATCCGGCCCTGGGCGCACTAACGCTCGTCGCCGCGACCACGCCGCTCTTCTGCTTCTTCTCGACGGTGGCCTTGAACATGTCGATGTTAATGACGAGCGGCTCGGGTGCCAAACTGCTCGGGTGCGTCATCGTCACAATGAACTGACCGCCGCGGTTGGCGGCCGTCTCACGGTGGTAGTTCGCCGCCTGCACGTGGGGCGGCTGGTCGGTGTCCTCGTTCGGGATGGGTTCACTGGTGGAAACGACGATGCCGCGCTCCTGGCCTTGCTCCTCGACGAGCCACGCCACCTTTTTGTGCGGGACAGTCTTCGTCCTGCCCTTCTCGGCGGCGAGGGACAAGTAGCTGCAGTGATGCGGCAGCTTGAAAACTTCCCACTCCAGCCGCTCATCGCGGCCGTAATTCCGGGTGAGGTTCACGATTTCGACCCACATTTCCCAGGTCACGTCCGAGCCCAGGAGGACACGGGTTTCCACTCCCGATTCCACGAACGTGGCCTGGACCACGAGCGCGTCGTCGTTCCGGTCCAGTTCTTCTCCATGCTCCGTGCGGTGAGCGAACGGGCAGTGCGCGAAAAACTCAACCCCGTTGCGTTCCTTTGAGAGACCGGGGACGACTTCGCCCGCGTTCGTGATCAGGTGCGCACGGTCCTTCAGCGACACGCCGTTCTTCCCGCACCAGTCCTCCAGCATCGTGGGCTCGGAGAACACGCGAATTCCCTTACCCTGCTTGAAGCGATAGCGAGCCTCGGCCTGGATAACGCAGGCGTCCTCCTCCTCGCAGCCGCACTCGCATAGAACTGCGGCGGGCACCCACATCTCCGCAAACTTGATGCGGCCGGGGCCCTGGTACTTCTGGGCGTGTTCGAACCAGAAAAACTCGCTCGCCCGCTGTATGTGGTCCAAATCCAGATGGGTCACCGCAAAGACGTCGTAATAGTCGCGACTGTCCGCCTTGAGGTCCTTCCGGAGTGCCTCGGAGAGGTCAATCCGCCTGTCCCACGAGTCGTCCTTGTTCTTCTGATCGCCGAAGTCGAAGAGCAATTTCTTGCCGTCCACCAAGTCAATCAGGATCGAGTCAGCGTTACCGAGGGGGAAGAACGTCAGTTTTGCCATCCAGGTGGCCTCCGTAATCGGGCCGGTGTTTCGACAGCGCCGCGCCATGGGCGAGTCCCGATTGACATACGAAGATCCGTGACAACGCGCTATGTCGCCGTCCTAATCCAAGTGCTGGGCGATACTTAGGAAACAGGAGACTGCACCACGCCCAGCCTGGGCGGCTGGCAGTCGTACGTCCGCTTCCGGCTTGTAACCAACGACCAGAAAGCATCTTACGATCAGAACGTCCGCCCGAGAATCTACGCTCTGGAACCGGATTTACCCCTGAACGCGCCGGTGATGGTTGCGTTCCCGTTCGGGAATGAACTCGCGATTGAATCTGCTCAATCCGAAGGTCAAAGCTCAATTCGGAGACGATTATTCCCGCTCGGTAACATGCGAATTGACTTCACACACCGGGACAACTATGCTCGCATCGATGACAGTTGGATTGTCCCGATCGGGAATATCAGATGCCGAAGCCGAGGCCTAACCGAACAGACGTGAACACCGAGCTTGGGGCGTTCGTTCGCACGCGTCGAAAAGCCAGCAGACTCTCGCAACGTGAGCTCGGCGAACTGGCCGGCGTCGGCACCCGCTTCGTTTCCGAACTCGAACGAGGAAAGTCGTCCGTCCGGCTCGACGCCGTGAGCCGCGTGCTCGCCGTATTCGGCAAAACACTCGGCGTGGTGGATACGCCTCGAAAGGACCTCGCCGATGAGACGACGTAGTGCCATCGTGCGCTTGGACGGACAGCCGGTCGGCACACTCGTCGAAGCTGGCCGACAGGTCACGTTCGTGTACGACGCGCCGTGGCTCGCTCGCCCCGATGCAGTTCCCGTTTCGGTCACGTTGCCGCTACGCACCGAACCGTATGTAACCGAAGGCCTGCACCCGTTCTTCGAGAACCTCCTGCCCGAAGGCTGGCTGCTGGAGCTGGCCACGCGCAAGCTAAAGATCTCCAAGGACGATGCGTTTGGATTGCTGCTGGCCACCTGCGCTGACTGCGTCGGCGCGATCGAGATTGTTCCGGCAGAGAGCGCCACTGACGGGGGGCGCGACGAATGAGCCACGTCTGCCGCATCTGCCTGAAACCGGTTCGCGACCAGGAATATCACGCGGCCTGTCTGCGTGCGCTGTTCGGCGTTGCGAAAGTGCCGCAACTCGATATCAGTCTCGCCAAGCTCCACACCGCCGGCCTCGCGATGGTCGGTCGGTCGTCGCTATCCGGGGTGCAGAAGAAGATCTCCGTCACGCTGACCACGGACCGTGAGACGCTGCAGGTCGCGGCGGACGGCGGGCGCTACATCCTGAAGCCGCAGACCGAGACGTTCCCGGCGCTGCCCGAAAACGAACATGTCACGACGTGCCTTGCGAAGCTGGTCGAGATCGAGGCGCCCCCGTCCGGCCTGGTGGCGCTCAGCGACGGCTCGCCGGCGTTCATCTCGAAGCGTTTTGATCGCCTGCCCGACGGCCGCAAGCTGCGGCAGGAGGACTTCTGCCAACTCGCCGAGCAGTCGCCCAAGGACAAGTACGAAGGCTCGGCCGAACTCTGTGTGCGGTTGCTGCGGAAGTATGCGTCCGAGCCGTTGATCGAAATCCTGAAGCTCTACCGCCTGCTGCTTTACGCCTGGTGGACCGGCAACGGCGACATGCACCTAAAGAACCTGTCGCTGTTCACGGACACGCAGGGAATCATGCGACTGACGCCGGCATATGACCTGGTCAGCACGCGACTCGTCATTCCAGATGACCCTCTGGCGCTACCCGTGCTCGGCAAGAAGTCCAAGCTCACTCGCAAGACCTGGGTCGAATTCGCGGAGTACTGCGCGATTCCGAAAAAGACGGCGCAGCGCGTGCTGGAGAAGCAGGCATCGGTGGAGGGCGCTGCGCGTGAGGCAATCGACGCCTGCTTTCTGCCGGCAGAGCAGAAAGTCGCACTGAAGGAACTTCTCGCGGAGCGCGGAGCGACGTTGCGCGACTGAGGCTGGGGCGACTGGCGGGTCGAGCGCGCCGGAGTCGGCTACCCAGTCTGCGAATGAGCCACCAATTGGCTACCCGCGAGCGGTCACAGCCTGGGGACGTCTTCACAGTTCGCTTGGCGATTCCGGTCGGTGGTGATCGATAGGCTGAAACTGCTTGCAGTTCATGATCGTGGCAATTTCATCCAGGCTGAGCGGCTGAAAGGCGTTGCGGTCCACGCCCACGTCCCAGGAACGCGCACACGGATCGTCAGGCAGCGAACCGTGGCTGTGACCGAACAGGTGCCAGGCGCCGTAATGGGCTCGGTCCCAGGCCCGCATGGCGTAGTGACACAGAATGATGATCTGCGCGGAGCCGTTCACCGCGACCTTGATTCGCAGGAGCGGGTGGACTTCGCTGAAGTGCGCCGCGAAATCCGGCTTGGGATAACCGGCCGCGGTCTGCGGATCGTGATTCCCGAGGATCAGAATCAGCCGGCGGCAGCGGATCTGATCGCGATAGAACGCCGGCTTCGCGCCACGGAACGCGAAATCACCCAGATGATAGAGCGTTTCGCCGGGCTTCACGCGCGCGTTGATGTTCGCGATCAGTGTCTGGTCCATCTCTTCGACGCTCGCAAATGGGCGCCGGCAATGCTGGATGATGTTTGCGTGACCAAAGTGCGTATCGGCGGTGAACCAGATCATGACGAGGCGCTCTCCTTGCGACGGAACCGCGAGTCGTGTGCTCATTGTGCCGCTGATGCGCAATGCCTTCCACGACGAGGAACCCTCCGGCTCGGGGCCGGCACCGGCAACAAGGGCATGCGCGTCCGTCACCATCGGGTCCCAGGGGCCTGCCGGCCTCGCGGGGGCGAGGACCCGATGGCGACGGACGGCGTACGGCAGAAAGGTGGGAGGCGAAATCCGGAGACTAGTTGAAACCAAGCCCGGTTGCGGGAACGGAGACAACCGCGTAAGAACACGAGAGTCGACG
The DNA here is from genome assembly GCA_964418235.1 of uncultured Planctomycetales bacterium. GTDB lineage: Bacteria > Planctomycetota > Phycisphaerae > UBA1845 > Fen-1342 > CAYQLG01. The sequence goes on along the minus strand of CAYQLG010000001.1, from coordinate 59,079 downwards.
CCGGCTGTGCCACTCAGGCGGTGCCTTCAAGGCGCTCCTCCAACATCCGCACCAGCACTCTCGCAAGTGCTAAGTATGGATCGAGCTCGATGTCCGCGGCCGCTTGACTGAACGGTTTCCACTTATTTTCGCGGATCTCCCGGATCGTGTCTGCGAAGTTGCTCGCCAGGTACTCGCGTGTTTCATAGTCCATCTGACGCTCCAAGGCTCACGTTCATCGCCTCCCGCGACCGGCCGTGCCTCAAGCAACTTCTTCCGGGCCATACAATCCACTTCCCGCAGCGGCGGTCGTCCGAGCAAGCCAGCGCGGTCGCGGTGCAGACGCGGCGCTCGCGTGAGGGTAACCTGTGCGTTCGGTACCGGCGAGCAATCGCCGAGCGGCCTCCGGCGCAGCGCTCTGCGCGGCGTCGGAGGCCGAACCGTTTCCTGTCGGCCGTCCCACCAGAGTGTTGAAATCAGACGCGAACCCCCGTTCTTCCAGTGACCGAATCACATGCCGCGCGCCATCCTCGTCCCGAAGCGTCAGGTGGTTCCAGCGTCGCTGCTTGACCAACCACACGAACATCCCGCAGGGGTTCGTGGTGCCGTACGTCTTGGCGTGTTCGGCCGCAGCGAAGACATTCAGCCGTTCGCTCTCCGAGTGGTGGATGAGATTCCGCCGCACGGCGCTTGCGTAGAACTGGGCGATGCGCTGCGGTTCCGCCAGGTCGAACAGAGCAAGGTGCTCAATTCCCGGCCGGCACTTCGCCGCCTCTGATGCGTAAGCACCATCCGGACCGCGCGCGGCGGGTTCCTGGTTTTTAGATCGTGAAACGAGTTCCCGGTTTTTCTTAGGGGGTGGTGATTCGCCCGTTTTGACGGCGCCGAGGGGTGGTGATTCACCTGCGCGTCGGGCCGTCGGTCGCCATGAGAGATCGAAGCGAACCCGCGGCCCCCAGCGGTTCATCGACCGCTGGTCAGTCGGATCCATAATGACTACGCCCCGCCCGACCAGTTCACGCCGGGCCGCTTTCACATTCCGCGCGTCGACGTCAAACACATCCGAGACCCAGGACGCCTTGCAGCGGCCATCCGGGCAGCAGGCGCCGTTGCGGTAATAGAGACAGCGAAGTGCATGGCCGAGCATGGTCGCAATGAACACCGGGCGAGTCGCCCTGCAGAGCAGCTTGAGCACAGTGCGCGGGAGCGGCACCTTGCGGCGGTGATTCTGGACGCCTTCCACAAACGCCTGCAAATCAGTCCGCTCTTCGTCGCTTAAGACATCGGTGCCGTATCCGAATCGAATCGCCGTTTCCGACCACCACAGAAACCCGGCCCGCTCCAGTCGTCGCAGCGCCCGCTGTACACGCTCTTCCGATACGCCGACCAGTTCCGCCAGCTCGTGTTCCACGAAGCGCCGGCGACGCTTGTCGCGCGCGCCGCAGCGCCGCGCCACGGCCTCGAATGCAGCCAGCCATATTCGAACCTCCAATAAGCCCACGATCGCCTGCTGGTAGGCCCACCAGAGGCTCAGAATGGCCATCGCCGGGACAAAGCAGAACCCGCCAATCGGCTTCCTCGCCGCAAACTCACTCTTTCGGCGTGTTCCACGCCATGTTCCACGCGGCGCATTGGCCGCTTCCTTGCTCCGGTTCATACGCAATCAAACGCTGTTTGAGCGGACGCTCAGGGCGGGTGTCCGCGGGACCCGCGCAGGGACTGGCGGACGCGAATCGTCACGACTGAAGACACGGATTGACGCGCTGGCGCGAGTGCGCTAGGTTCGATGTGCGAGATCGTCCTGGCGCTGCCGCGTTCGGCATCCATCCGGCCGGCAGCGCAGCCAGCTTTTTCCTGCACTCATTCCTCCTCACAGACTCATCCGCGATTCCGACGCTTCCAAGCCCAGAGGATCAGGATGCACGCTAACGCGCTCCGATTCTTGGGCGCAAGAGGGATTCATGCGTTCCGGCGGTCCGGCACACCGGAATGCGGGCAGGCCGGAATGCCGGCATTCCGGCACAGACGAGCCAACCCCGCGAAACAAGTGCTTGCGCGGCAACGGAACGCGTGCTATCCGTGGGTTACAGGCAGGCTGGAAGTCCGGAATGCCGGCATGAGATCAGGGAGAACATGACCGCCAAAAAACCACCCGGAACCGTCGTCGCTGTCGGCAATTCCAAGGGCGGCGTCGGCAAGACGACCGTAACCGTCCACCTGGCCGCGGCGCTGGGCCTGGGCGGCTACCGCTGTCTGATCATCGACCTCGACGCGGCCGCGGGCGCGACCAAGCACCTCGGCGTCGCGCCGAACGGATTCGCCGGCACATTGGAACTGCTCACTACGCGCGAGTCCGTTCGCGCTCTGGCCATTACCGACAACATGCCTGTCAACGTTGAGTTGATTCCGTCGCGAACGCAACTATCCGAGCTTGACGTGGGCCTGTCGCGGTTCGTGGACCGCACCTGCATTCTCGACCGGCCGCTCGCCGAGGCGCGGGAGCACTACGACTTCATCCTGCTGGACACGGCGCCCGCCGCCGCGGAGACGACCACGGTCGCCGCGCTTGCGAGTGCCGACTGGTTCCTGCTCTCCGCGTTTCCGCATCCGCTGTCGCTGGCCGGCATGAACGAAGCCCTGCTGGACATCGCCGAGGTGCGCTGTCACTGCAATCGCCGGCTGGAGGTGCTCGGCGTCGCCTTCAGCAATGTCGATGGTCGCGCCAAGCGGCTGCGTACCGACATCGTACAACTCGTCAACGAGACGCTGCCGGGGCGGATGTTCGAGACGCACATTTCGCAGGCGGTCATTTTGCCGGAGCTGTCGGGCCGCGGCCTCACACTCTTTCAGGACGCGGCGACGATGCGCCTTCCGGTCACTCAGCAGTACCTGCGGCTCGCGGCGGAAGTCGAACAGCGCGTGCTGCACCGCGAGGCCTTCCTGGCCGGTCACGTTCCGCCGCTGAGCACCGCGCGCTGTCGCACGCCGCATGCGCCGGAACGTTCGCTCAGCGACGTCATGCTCGGATGGGCGACATAGGTATGGCACGGCGGATTGCAGACCAGGAAATGAGGGGCAGCGTCGCGCGACTGCTGGACCCCGCCGTCGCAACCGCCGCACTCGCACCGGCGGAAATGCCGTTCCAGGTCCAGTTCCCAGAGCGTTCGACTGACGCGACACGGGTCTGCACCCGACGATACATCAAACGCGAGTTCATCTTGTCGCCGGAGACAGACGGCACGCTGATTGAAGTGCTTTCCGTGCTATATCAAAGCACCGGCAGGCGATTGAACGCCAGCCAGGTCATCCGGTCCATGCTGCTCGCCGTGCGCCCCGCCTTGCCGCTGATTCGGAACGCAGCGACACAAATGGAGGCAGTAGCTCGACCCGTCAACAGGCGAGGTCAACACCAGGCGCGAACCGATTTGGAACGATATCTCGCGCGATTGATTGGGGCGGGGTTGCGCGGTGCAGCGGGTTTTCAAGCCGATGCGGACGAGTCGCTCAGAGTCGGGACCGACCCGGCAGGTGCGGGGGAAAGGGGTGCCGTCCTGCGTCCATCCTCGTCGCGACCAGGGGGCTGACGCCCTCGACCGGGCGAGTCGCGACGAGGACGGCCGAGGACGGCAGGTGCAACCCCTGGCTGAGCCGCTGCGCGGACGCGGAACCCACCGGTGCCAGTTCCCGACGCGGACTTGCCGCGGCGCGAGACGTCCGCGCAGCGGCGTAAATCGGCCTGTTTGGGTCGCAATCGCCAGTCGCCCCAGTCGCCCTAATCGGCCGGATGCTCAATCGCCCTCCCACCCCAGAAGCGTTAGCGCACATCATGAGTGCAGGTCTGCATAACACCGTTTGTCAGATGAATGCAGGAGGAGCCCCGATGGAAACAGAAAGTGAGGTTGCAATGAGCGAATCCAAGAGCCGGCCGGCCCATGAAATCCGGTACGGCAGCGTCAAGGTCGTGATTTGGAAGAACCAGACCGCGAACGGCCACATGTTCAACGTGACCGCCGCGCGGCTCTACAAGGACCGAGAGAGCGACGAGTGGAAGGAGTCGTCCGGCTTCGGCGCGGACGACCTGCTCGTGCTCGCCAAGTGCCTGCACGATGCGTTCAGTTGGATTCACGCCCAGCGAGGTTCGACGGCGAACGCATCAGCGTAGACTGCGTTCCATTCCCTTTCCCAAGGTTCCGTTTCCCGGGGCACCGCATTCATCTGGCTCCATTCCGCACGCCCGACGTCGTTGTCCGCGAGCCGGATGCGATTGACGACGCTTCGGTGGTGCGACCATTTCGGCAGGTAAGTAGGTGTGTGAGTGTCGGAGGCAGTTCGACGTCCGTCCGCTACGGCTCGATTCCAGCGTCCTTCCAAACCCGATAGACCAGCATGTGATTGACCCCCAAGAGTTTCGCGATTCGCCGCGAGGTGCATGGGCGCTTCTGCCGGCGGAGCTGTCGCGTTAAGCGGAGTATCTGCCGCCTCGCAGCATCCCGAACACGCGGCCGTCGTCCAGCTCGCCGTGCGTCGCGTTCAATTCCCGCCAAACGACCCGACGCGAATCGGTTACGCCAGCGGGCGACGGTGTGCGGGTCCGTTTCCAGCTTCTCAGCAATGGCGCGATTGTCCCACCCGAGCGCCGCAAGCAAGACGATTCTTGCCCGAAGTGGTGCACGGCTGGCAGCACGCCGAGCCCGACGGCGAAGCTCGACGGCTTCCGAAGCACTTAACACAATTGGAAGGGCGGTTCGCATTTTTCAACTCTGACAGAAAAAAAGATGCAGAACAAGTCTTGCATAATGTATGAAATATATGTTACGGTCCAATCACAATTCAGGGAGCGGTCAATTCCGATTCGCTCCCGCGAAGAACACCAGCCCGCCGAACGAGGCGGGCTGTTTTCATAGATGGAGGAACATGGAAACGAATGAAACCACCCAGACCGAAAACCAGAAACCACGGACCGACCGCACGCCGCGCATCTACGTCGCATCGCTGGCGGATTACAACGCCGGCGACCTGCATGGCTGTTGGATTGACGCAGACCAGCCGGTCACGGAGATACACGACGCGATTGCACGCATGCTGTCGCAGTCGTTGCAGCCCATCGCGGAAGATTGGGCCATCCACGACTACGAGAATTTCGGCGGCTTGCGCTTGTCCGAGTTCGAGGACTTGGAGCGGGTTTCAGAGGCTGCATGCGGCATCGTGGAGCACGGGCCGCTCTTCGCCGCGGTCGTGAGCCACTTCGGCGGACTCGGGAACCTGGATGAGGCACGCCGCTACATGGAGGACGGATGCCGGGGCGCCTTCAACAGCCTCGCGGACTACGCCGAGGAGCTGATTGGCGACTGTTACGCTGACGCATTGAAGACGCTGCCGGAGTTCATCCGCGGGCACATCGACTGGGACGGCATCGGTCGCGACCTGGAACTGGGCGGGGACATCTTCACCATCGTGTGCGATGGGCAGCTGTACGTCTTTGATTCCTGTCTCTGATAACCCGCGGGCCGGAACTGCTGCCCGGCCCGCACACCAGCAAGGAGGACTATGAAACAGAAGCACGAGAAGAACGACCAGACCACGAATCAGCACGAGGCGCGCGGTTCAGACATTGCGCAGGCACCGACAACGGCCGCCCGCTTTCCATTGGGCCGCGTGGTAATCACGGCCAACGCCGAGCGCGAACTCGTCCACGACGACGTGGCTGCCGCGCTGAACCGCCACGCCGCCGGCGACTGGGGTGAATGCGGGACCGAGGACTGGAATGAGAATGAACTGTCGTTGCGGGAGGGCTTTCGGCTCTTTTCTGTCTACCGTGACCGACTGGGGCTGACGTTCTGGATTATCACCGAGGCGGACCGGTCCGCGACGACGATTCTGTTGCCGAGTGACTATTGAACCAACGCCCCGCCGCATCCGCGGCGGCGCGCTTTTACCAAGGAGGTCTATGGAATCATCAAATAAAACCCGCTCACTTTCCGCAATGAAGCAGTCATTCACGTCTATCGTGTCGTACCCCGACCGAGTCGCGGCCTGGGGCGACGCCCGCTACCGCGGCAACTGCGATGGCCGGCTTTTCCTGAATCTCGTACTCCGGTACGGCCCTCGCCGCGTGGCTGACCCGATGCTTGGTTCGGGCACCACACATGACGTCATCGACTGGCTGAACCAGCGCTCTACGCAGCACGTGGAATTTTGGGGCAGCGACCTGCGGAAGGGGTTCAACCTGTGGACGAACGACCTGCCCGGGACCTTTGACCTGGTGTGGATTCACCCACCGTATTGGAACATCATCCGCTACAGCGACTGCGGGGAGGACTTGAGCAACATCGATGACTACGCGCATTTCCGGCAGGCGCTCCGCGTCTGTCTGCAGCGCTGCTACTCGGCCCTGGCGCCCGGTGGACGGCTGGCGGTGCTTGTGGCGGACGTGCGGCGAAAGGGTCGTTATTTCCCCATCGTGCGCGACGTGCTGAACTGGGAGGGCGAGCTGGGCGAGCTTCGAGCCGTCATTATCAAGGCGCAGCACAACTGCCAGTCCGACAGCGTGAACTACGCCCACATGGAGGACCCCCGAATCCAGCACGAGTATTGCGTGCTCTTCAAGAAACCGCCGGCGAGCGAAGCGGGTCGCGCTGCGCCGTAAACTCCGCCACGCTTGTCGTTCCCGCCCGTCACAGCGCATCGATGCACGGCTGACCCGGCAACCGTGCACCCGCCGCACCCGCTCCGGGCTTCCCGTCGCGCGTCGCCGCGCGTACCGCGGTGGACATGCGGGAGAGGCGGAGCAGACCACGGTCTGACCCCCGGCAAACCGCTGGAGCACTTCGAGCGCCATGAGCACCATGAATCTTGCTCGCAGCGGTTCGCGACCCGTGGCGAGACAGGAACAAAGATGCAGAACAAGTCTTGCATAATGTATGAAATATATGTTACGGTGCAATCAAAGTTCAGGGGGCGGTCAATTCTGATTCGCTCCTGGGAAGGAAATCAGCCCCGTCGGGCAAGGCGGGCGTGCGGCCGAAGACTCGGCTGCGTTTTATGGAGACCACACGATGACATTGCAGACAGCGAACGCTGAAGAACCACCAAGCAGTTCTCCTTTGCACGACCGCGATACGAGCACATCTTCGGTAACCGGCAGCAGATGGACTACGGAACTGGCACGACGATTACATTGGCCTCCCAGCGTGAGCGTTGAGAGCCTCCGGAGAGCATACTGGCTAACGGTTGCATTCGGACTCGGGTCCGCAGCGACGCGGAACATCTACGAACTCGTGTTGAGCCGCTGACCGTGTGGTGCAACGGAGTGAGTCGGCGGTGCGCCAGGAAGACCGACGAATGGAGGTCCGACTTGTCGCGGGTCTCCACTGGAAAGGGTCGAAGTTCGATTGGTGCTCGGCGTCTCGGACCGAGATGCGAGGCTGGCGAGCTGCGAACCCCGTTGTCCCAATTCGCGTCTGCCCCGACGGGTCAGCGTCCGTTTTCGCCGGGTTGCTCCGGCAACCGGAGCTCACGCCGCACCCGCTCCGAAGCGGAGGCAATCGCGCGTTGCCTCGCTTGCGCCGGCGGCGCGGCGGGCGCGGGGAGCGAACCACGGGACTGAGCCTCGGCAAAACGCTGGAGCGCTTCGACACTGGTATATGTGGTGCCACCGACTCGAACCGTTTCGAGCACGACGCCCCGGACGCCGCGTTGCACCCACCGGTACACGGCCGAGATATGCAGCCTTTTGGAGTTAGGCCGCGGTGGGAGCCGCTTCGGCACGTCGCGAAGCGGAAGCAGGGTTTCGCGTTCCAGGTCAATCATGAGTTCACCAGCCGCTGCGAAAGCACGGTTATTCTTCGGCCGGCCGTCCCCGTTCGGCCTCAACGATGTACGTGTGAGCGAGGTCGAGCGCCTTGGCCGCGACGAGCAGGTCGTTGCGGCCCAGCGAATGCGTCTCGTGCCAATTTCCCGCGTCGTCGCGGTACACGCGAACGGGCACTACGCTGTGCATGACCCGGCAGGATTCGACCGTGTTGGCCCAGATGACGGCCTTCACCGTCCCCAGACGAATCTCGTGCACCGGGCGCTGCTTGTTCGAACTTCGATTCTCGTTGTCTGCCATGGTTCACCTCATCGGGCCGCGGTTGCGGCCGGCTGCGGTATTTTCTGCCAACCTCGCGCGCGGCTACTTCGCCGGAACCGTTCCGGTCGAGCGCAGTCGCACAGCTTTGTCTCCACCGCTTTCCACCAAAACGAGGCGGTCGTCGCGAAGCACTTTCGCGAGGCGCGCGGGTAGCCCGATGCATGAGCAGCGTGCGGCCCGCGCCTCCTCCTTCAGTTTGGATTGCACTTCCTTGAGGGCCATCGTCGCATCGGGCTGCAACATCGCGATGACGAGGCCCAGCATTTGGTCTGCTTCCAAAGTCGGCTGACGTCCGCAAACTCGCTTCACTCGACGCGGGGCTCCGGCGCTGTCGAGCGTTTTCAGCACCGAGCGCAACTGCTTGCGTTCCGCCTCACACTCTGCCAGCTGCGTGGCCAACTCCTGGCACTGCCTTTCAATCAGGCCTAACTGTTCAACCAACTGCGAGCGCAAGGCTGCGGTAGCTTCACGAGCCTGGGTGATAACGTTCATTACAGTTCCTCCCGCGGCGCACGCCTGCGCGTCGCGTCATCAATCTGAATTACAGCAATAGCGGGCAGGTCATCAGCCAAATCGGTCGACATCGCCAGGTGTTGCTCGCTCATCGAGAGCACGCGATGTTCTTTCAGCGCGTCGAAGACAGATTCGAGACAGCGCCCCTGCACCGTCACGCGAAATCGGCCGAGCTCCAGCACTAGGCCCACGGACGGGTTGCGCTCGATGGAAGCGAGCATCACATAGGCAAACGCCCGCCGATTCCCATTCACGAACGCGCACTCCAGCATCAGCGGTGGCCGGCGGGTCAATCTCACGCAGGGCCCAAGCGGCTCCTCGTCCTCTTCCGGAACCAGGAATCTCGCCAGCAGGTCATCGTTCATGCTGATACTCCTCGCGCGCATACTCGGCTTCCCGTTCCTGTTCGCGGCGCCGCTGCCATTCGTGGTCGAAGCCGTCGCATCGGCCTTCGTCGGCTCCATCGTGCTGCGGTTCTTCCCGTTCAAATTGCGCTCGAACCCGCTCCGCGTCCGGCGTGACGATGCGAAGTTCCGGCGTTCGTTCGCAAACGATGCCGTCGAGGCTGGGTAGTCGGCCGCCGGCGGAGGGCAAATCGACCATCAGGACGCGGCCGAAGGAGCCGATGGAACGCTGGCCACCGAGCGCACAGTAGCCGTACTCCAGGTGACCGAAATCACGCGGAAGGACCCAGCCATTGTCCAGTTTGATGTCACCCTTCAACGTGAAGCCGGCAACCCGGTGAACGGAGTCACGCGGCACTCGATAGCGACGGTCGGGCGGCTTGATGTCGAACATCGCGAAATTCGCCAGTCGGACCGCTTGCTGTCGCTTCGACAGGAGCTTCTCCATTCCGAATCGTTCGTTCTTCGTGCGCCCGCCGCATGTAATCCGGACGAATTCCCCACGACCCAGGTCGATGGATGAACGGGAGAACAGTGAGAATCGGTCACTTTGCTTCAGAGGCAGCGCCTCGACAAACAGGCCCTTCCGAGCAAGCACGTTCCCCCACATGTCATGCCCAAGCACTTCGTACTTCTGGCCGGGTCGAAAGCCCTTGGCAGCACGAAAGAACTGGACGACCTGTCCGCGCTGGTAGACGCGGGCGTCGCGGCGCTGCTCATCGTTGAAAGGCAGTCGCGTCAGCTTCTCGAATTGGCGGTCCCGCTTCAGCAACCCGCCTTTCCGCATCGCAACCCGGGTTTCACGCGTCAGGTCGACGACGTCACCCGCCGTCACGATGATGGGCGTTTTCTTGTCCTGCAGCGCATTCACAAACTCGCGAGCCGCTGCCTTGTGAATGGCCTCATCCTTCGTGACTCGATAGCTCGCATCTGCCCGCTCAAACGTGTCCGCTCGATAGACCTGTTTCGCCTGCTTCAGCTCGTGGAACGCTTCGCGCTGCTCATCCCGCGTGCTCCGAGCAGACTCACGCTGTGCGGAACGCAGGCCGGCCAGTCGTTCCAACGCACTCAGCATGTCGCCGGGAACGGACCTGCCCCGGCGCGCACGCCCGGCGGCCAGCACGATGCGGGCCTGCGCCCCGACCGCGGTCTGACAGAGGTCGGCCAAGTCTCGAACCGGGACTCGCTCTGGGTTTCGAACCCAGATGGTCCTTCCTTCGCACTTCTGCCGGGACTGGTAGTCATCCAAAAACTCGCGCACAGTTTGGCCAGCCGGAGATTTCTGATTCCCTCGCGCGTCACCGGACACAAAGAGGACACGATGCGATTGGTCGCGAAGCTCCGTGGCCAGCTGCTTCTCCAGTTCGGTCGGAAACACGCGACCTTGGGCCCGCAGCAACGTGACGCGGTCCTGTGAGTTCATCAGGTCATCTTGCAGCCCAGTACGACTGCTCTGCTCGCCACGCTGTGAAGTTGCCTCCAGATAGGCCGTGCAGCGACCGCGGCCGTCGCGGGCAACATTCAGAATGGTGCTCATGTCGCGCTGCGACTCGGCGGTCGTCAGAAACCGCTCTCCACCCACTTCGAGTCGCTGCACGCCTGCCTGTTCGAGGGCCACTTGAAACGAGTCAGCGGTCACCGGCCCTGCGCCGAGCCGGACGGTCTCGCGTAGGACCTGCCTCTCGGAGGTCATCGACCGATACCGAAGACAGTTGCGCAGCGCCTGCTCCACCGCGGCGTCGAGGTCCAGCTCGCGAACTCTCGTCGGCCCCAACGGCTGAAAGTCGCGAAGCGCACTCCGCTCGACGTCTGAGAGTCGTCTCTCCCAGTTCTCGCGTATCGCCGCGAGCGGCAACGACTCGGACTTGCGGCGCCTCGTCCTTGCGCCGAGTTCAGCTTTCTCCTTCGGGTCGGTGATGCTGCGGTCTTGGGCGATTCTTTCAATCTCCTGCGTGCGGCGGGAGAACTTCTCAATCACCGAGTCGGGCACGTGGGCCAGTTCCCACGTCCGCTCGCCTGTACTGCGAGTCTCGTACCCGAGTTGCTCGATTCGAGCGGCCAGTCGCGAGTGGAAGTACGACTCGTAATGGGGCGCATCGCGCTTGACTTCGCTGATGTCGAGCGCCTTCCACTTGTTCTCGACGGGGTCGTGGGTGGCATTAAAGACAAAGACATGCGCGTGCAGGTGCGGGTCAGGAATCCCGTCAATCGGGCGAGTCGTTCCATGGACGAACATGGCCGCGACCAGGTTGCCGGTTACACGCTGCTCATTCGCGCCGTTGACGCGAACGCGGGTCCGAATGTCGAGTTCGAGTTGCAGAATCGTGTCACGTACTGCGGCTCGGAAGGCCTCGAGCAGTTCGCGCTGCTCGAACAGCAGGAGAGCGACAGACACGGACTTCGGAACGTGGAAATTGATGTCGTATCCAACGCGGCGCACAGCCCTGGTCCGAGCAGTCAGTCGCCCTTGGCCGTCCGGCATCTCGTTGTCGCAGAGGTTGAGAAACTGCTCGCGAGTGACCTGACCCGCCAGCCCCAGTCGTTCTGCAGCGCGCCCCAACCACTCTGAAGCCCCTCCTCCGATGAGCTCGTCCTCGACGATGTAGTAGTCGCCCCGGGACAAACCCGAGTCGTAGTACTTCTTGGCAGCCGCCGCGGATTTGTTCTCTACGATGCGAAGCACTTTCTCGCCTCCGTCTCACGCCACGACTGCCCGCAGAACCCTGTTCGAAACCACGACTCAACGGCATCAGACGTCTCCCCTTAGACAGGCCTGCGGCCTGCTAAGGGCGGTACGCGCCGCCTACGTGTGAGCCCTTGGCGGCAGATCCAGCTTCGTCAGGTTGTGATGAGCGACGACCCAAAGGCCTACCGAGAGCGGAGCCGCGGTAGCAAATGCCGTGAGCGTTCCGACCACTGCATTTGCGAGAATCTCGTGCTGCATCGATGTCAGCCGCCACATCGGAATGCTCCCCATCAGCCACCGTGCGACACGCGGCCACGACCAGGTCATTGCGGACCCGATTCCGACCGCAAGACCATGGAACGGGAGCAGCTGAACGACGAGCATCGTGAGGTAGCGCCAGACCGAGGAACCACGGAACAGATCCGTAGCAGCTTCGAGGCTCTTTACGGTCCCCGCGCTACCGATAGCGCACAGCAGAAGCCCGACTCCAGTAGCCACGCTCCGCCAGCCACCGCCAGCGCCCGTTGCAATGGCGAGGAGTCCCAGCCACGAGAGTCCGGGTAGCACGAGCACAACAACAACCTCGAATGCTGTTCTCGCCGCAAGCTGATTCAGTGATGCCCACATAAGCCGCCACCCTTTCCGCTTTAAGCGTCTTGTTTGAACTGCACCCGGGCGACGTTGCCGCCGTGCTTGTCCCATCGTCTCCCAGTCTGAAACACAATGGCCTCAACGACTCCCCCATTTGTGGGTCCGCCCTTCCTCAGGGTGGTAAACTCGCGGGCCAGTACGATCGGTTGAAGGGACTCCTGGCTATTGCGGCTGACGACAGACTCCGAGTTGAGTCCGGCGCTTCTCACGGGCAGGAGTTGCTTGGCGAACTTGCGCTCCGCGAACTCATTCGTAACTCCATCTCCCTGGGCGGTGAAAATGACCGTCTGAAAATTCCCGAGCAGGCTGTCGGTAGTTGCGCGCGAGTCTCGTCCAGCCATCGCGGCGTAGTAGTTCGAGATGTTCTGCGTCAGGAAGACCGCCACGGCAAGTTGACCTCTCGCAGTCGCCGTGAAAATGGCATCATGCGGTGTCACCAGGAACTGCGACTCATCCACCCAGAGGAACGAACAACGCGATCCAGCAACGCGGACATCGCGGCGTTCTGTGCAGCGCTGCCATGCGGTCTTGAAAAGGTTCTGACCAATCGCCCCCGTCGTCCCGAACAGTTTTACGGGCAGATCAATAATGATGATCTTCCCATGGTGACTCTCCTCCAAGGCAAAAGTATCAGGCAGATCGCCCGCAAACATTGACCGCAGCGAACCGCGCAAAAGCGGAGTGAGCTTCGACATAAAGGAACTCTCAATAATGCTGCGCGTCCTTAATGTGAGCTGGGCTTGCTCGGTCAGCCAGTAGTGCAAAGCCTGTTCGAGATCTCGATGTCGCGGCGCGCCGACCGGCGTACGGCAAATCGCGGGTAACACGTAGTTGTTCCAGAACGACGAAGTGCTGCGCCAACGGGCTGACCAGGCCTCCTCGTACGTCCGTGGAGCAGTGCGAATGACCTCGCAGATATCGTCAAGTCGAACCCGACCGAATGCGCAGATGCACAACTCGACAGCGAAGACGCAGAGCCGCATTACTGCGTCGGTCCAGTATGGATCAAGATGAGCGTGCGTGTCACCTGACGTCTGAGTCGCATTGCAGCAGATGTAGGCCACGTTCGCGGCCGCCGAGAGGGGGTCATTCTGTTCGTGGAACCGAAACTCAGCGCCCAGAACATTCAGCCGATGTCCGCCCTCGGGAACGGTCAGCCCGAGTTCACGGTATAGCTGCAGGCGTGACCCGACGACGATCACATCAGCCGGCGTCAACCCACTGGCTGCGCAATAGCCGAGTGGTCCACGTTGCGCGTTAAAGTTGGCCCAGAGCCCTAGTTCCTCGGACTTCACCGTATGGATGAGTCCACCAAACTGATGGTAGAGGAACGCAAGAGCGAGGAGGCGACCGGGACCGCTCGTCTTTCCGGATCCGGTGGCCCCCAAGATCAGGATGTGTTCGAGTGCCTGACGAAGAGTGATCGTGTGGTAGGTGCGGCGTTCCCAGTCATATAGCCGGAGCAACACACAATCCAGATCGATGCCGATCGTGCGAGGCGGAGTGCGGCGGGACCATGGCATGAAGGCACGCACTGAGTGTCCTTTCGACGTTTATTCGTCCGTGCCGCCCGGCAAGCAGCGGTCGTTCAACCGCCCGCGATAGACGACGGCGGCTTTTGCGTTCCCGTACTCGAAGGCCATCACCGGGGCACTTTCAGTGTGCGGCAGGTGCCGCAAGCGGGACGGCGACCACCCTTCGACCGCACTCGATCCCGCGGAGAGCTGCACGACTACCCGGTAGGTCGCATTTGCAGGCAACGATTCGAGCTTGCCACAGAACTCCGAGAGCGCAGCGCGGTCGGGAAGCCGCGGAGATGATTCCGTGTCGATCGAGTACGTGATCTCCTGGTCGAACCGTTCGATCGCGTCATCCGCTCCCGGCATGTAGATCTCAAGGCAGACGCACTCAAGCGTCTGTTCGACCAGCCAGGTGCGCAGTCCTTTTTCAATCACGTCCCACTTGTTGCGCAGGTAATCGAGCGATAGGCCACGATCGCGGGCAATCAGAAGCACGGTCTGCATCACGCAGTTGAGAATGAACGTGAACGTGGTTTCGATCACGTTGACAGTGACAGCCAGATCAATCCTTTGCTTGACCAGAGTGCTCATTCGACTCTCCTTTCTGAACCGTAGTTGCGATGGGGTCGGCAGCCGAACTGGGGTCAGCCGCGCCGAACTTGAATTGCGTGACTTCGAACGTGATGGGATCGGTGACTGCTTCGCGTACGGCGTCGAGTCCGAGAGCCACTGAATAGCTGACGTCGCGCACCACGAAACGCACCGTCACGACGGCTGCTTCGAAGGTCAGCCCCCGAAGAATTGAAAAGTCAAGCGGCTCGGGCGCGTCGAAGGCATCAGGATCGATCTCGATTCGAGAACACACGTCGCCGAATTCGACTTCGATTCTGACGAGATTCCACGCCCCGACTTGGCGTGCTGCGAAGCACGCCAGCGTCGCCGCGCTATCTGATAAATGCTGTTGGTCGAGTGCGCCCGAGGCGAGGAAGATCTCTTCGAGGGACAACCCGATTAGACGCTCACACTCGGCGCGAGAGATCAGCACGACGGCGAGGCTACGGCTGAGCGTTTCAAACGGCATTGTTTGTCTCCTGAGTTAAAAAACGGGCTGCCGCCAAGAGAGCGCGTGCGGAGACGTTGTGGTGCCCGGACATTGCTGCCGCGACAGCAATGAGCTTGCGCAGCTCGCGGCCGCCGAGCAGCGGTGACTTGTCCTCGCCATACCACGTCTGCACGAACTCAGCGATCGCTGCATCACTGACCTGAAGAACGTCGCTCGTTTCTGCCGCGGTCTCGCGCAGAATGGCCGATGCCGTTTCGCGAGTCGGGCGACCGATTGGCAATACAAGGTCGGCACGACTCACAAGTGCGCGGTCGAGCGTGCTCGCGAGATTTGTGGCTCCCATGACAAGGGCCGACCGGCAGGTGAACAGCTCGTCCAGACGCAGCAAAAGCGTCGTCACGACTCGTCCGACTTCCGTCGGATCGCCGGAACGTGAGTTCTCTCGTCCCTGAGCGAGAGAGTCGAGTTCATCGATCCACACGACGACTGGACCTCTGCGTGCCGAGAACCCGATCTGGTCGAAAGTATCGTTTACGGCCTTCACGCTCTGCCCGAGTACATCCTGGAACATTCGTGCCCCGTACAGCTCGTACAGCACCGTGGTCTGTCCACGTCGGCGTTCGTTCAGCATGGCGAAGTGTGAAGCCAGTACATTTGCGAGACTGGTCTTGCCGTTGCCGGGTGGGCCGGCGAGTAAGTTGAAGTTGCGAACACCGCAAATCTCCACCGGCGTGTCGCTATCGCCGAAGGAATAGCCAAGTTTGATCAGGTTACGACACAGGCGCTCCACGCCGTTGGGATAAATGCACCGCTGGGCGAGTGCCGCGAATAACGGGTCAGGCAAAGAACGCCGCGTGAAGCATCCAGCAGTCTCGGTCTTCATATCGCTCCTCAAGGCGCCCCAGGGGTACCATCGTAGTAACGCGATGGCATACAGTGTATGCACGTCACGGCCTACAGTCAAGCGCAGGCCCGCGCCAGCGAGTGTAAGTTATTGCGGACAATATACTTATGGATTGTCGACTGGTGCGAGTACAGTGAGCCGTGGAAGGTCTGTTGTGGTCGCGTGAGAGATCTTCTTACCGGCCGCGGAATGCTCGAAACGGAAGACGCCTTGCTTGGAATTGCCGTACACGCCGCCGCGAATCGCAGATGGTCCGCCACACTCGGGGCACCGCAGGCGCAAGCCGAGTCGTTTAAGTAGGCGCTGGAGACTTCGCGCGAAGGCTTTTTTCTCGTCCGGCGTCCGAAACTCGATCGCGTGGTTCGGCCCATTCAAACGCGCAAGCAGCTCTTGAAGTTCATCTGCTGCGTTTTGACGAGTACGATCCCAGGTGACGCCGAGTTGCTCGAATTCTGATATCGCCTGCGACGCTGGATGCCGCTCTGCTCTGATGCTCCCCACCAGCAGATCATGCACACGGATTTCGGCCGCCGTCAACCACTCTTCGCTGGTGCTGCGCCGTGTCGTCCACGGAAAAGCACCGAGTACAAATAGCGCCGCTTCTGCGTGAACGGTTATCTCGGCGAATGCCCCCGTCTCGCTCGCACGAAGCCGAGCGTTGCACGTGCGTATCCCCCTTTCTGCGTCCTCAAGGGGGACGTTCGAACCCTCGATCGCATAAATAACGAGGCGCCGAAGGACCTTGGGCCACTCGCTCGCACGCTCCTCCTCAAAGACCCTCGAAGCCGCGCGAAACACGTTTTCGCTGGCGACGTTGTAATAGTCGGTACGACGATCTTGGTCCTGATCGACGAGAATCCCCGATACCTTGATTCCCGGCAACCGGCTCTCCATTCGCTCGATGCGCGGAAGTTCCAACTCCAAGGCCTGATGTCGCCGCGTCGGCGCACCGCCGCGCAGCTCCCCAGCTGTTGTTGTGTTTGCGTCAGGTTCGTGTCGGCGCTTCAACGCTAATATCCATCGATTTCGGGGCCGATCGTCGCACGCAAGATCCGCAAGCCGCTGGGAATCCTGGCGCGAGCTGCGGCTGGATCCCATTCGCTTTCAGCATGGCGCGAGGCACGAGCGAGCGTGTGAAGGTATGTTTCGAACTCCTGGATATTTCTTCCTGAGCCGATGAAAAGCATAGCGATGCCAACGTCTTGAGCGTCGATGTAGCGCCAACCGGCTTGGTAATCTCGCTCGGATTTGTGCGGGGCTCCCCATATCGACCAGCGCTTCTGACTCTCCATATAAAAGCTAATGAGATAGGCACCGAGGGCGCGTTGAAACTCGCGGTCCACGAGCCTGCCGGCGCATCTGAAAAACCGCATGACCGTGTTCAACCGCGCATCCACGCGCGCCTGCCACCCGCCCAGAACGCTTGCCACGAATTTGCCAAGTGATTGCTCCGGGCGTTCCAGGTAGGGCGACGGAATGCAGTTCATCCGACACTTATGGCGGATGACTCGTTCCGCGGTTTTCATGTCACGAAGCGCGTACTTCCGAACCTCTTTGATTTCTGTTGCCCGACTCTCTCGCAGGGCCTCCGCCGCCTTGGCGCCCGCGAGCGCCACCTTTCTCGCGCGAAGTTGTTGCTCACCGACACGAGGCTCGGCGAGTTCAGCACACCCTGAGCAGGATGGGCAAGTCAATCTTCGACGGAAGCCGAAGCGGCTCGTAAGGAACATCGCAAACATCCCGACCACGAGTAACGCGGTTCCAAGAAACGCAGGTGTACCGCGAAGAAAGGGCGCTCGATCGAACTCGTTGGACGCCATTAGCGCCGATTCAAACATCCGAGCGTCAGAGGAGATAGCGCGTACCAACGGCGCTCCTGACGGCTCATCAATTGTGGTGGGTGGAAAAACGCCGTCTTGGATAAATGCACGAATCGACTGCAACGGAATCTGCGTATCACACGCCGCAAAGAGATGCTTGGTGGCAGCGACGCTTCTGGAAGCCTCGAGGCTGCAATCGTTGCTAGCGCGCATTGGATGCAGGCGAGCGTACATTGAGCGCACCGCGTCGAGTTGTGGCGGCGTGAGCGCGCTGTACTCCGACGTCGTTAACTCCCACCCATTGATCAGGCGGGTGCGATCGGCGTCCGAAACACCCAGCACCTTCAAATCGAGGTTCGCCTGCCGCAACACTCTCGACGCATGAAGTTCATTCTGGTACACGGTTGCGAGTAGAATGTACGCAGCAATCAACGCCGCCACTCCAATCGGCGCTACGACCCAATGCAGCCAGTGTCGCTTGTGCTTAACAACAAGGACATCACATCTGCAAGAATGGCACACCACGCGAAACTGAGTGGGTTTGGCTGCATCACTCGCTTGTTCAGCTTCATGGGACACCGCCATGATTACCTCCTTCCGGGGATTGTATGCCGGACGGGCCTTACGTGTCCATCTCTCGCCAACCTGGCCACCTCTACGCCGCCCCCCGAGCCGGGGGGATGGCGCGGATTTTTGCCCTAGTCTAGCCCATCAGCTCGCCGACGATTCGCAGGATTTTCGCGCGTGTCCTCTCGTCTGCTCGGGCCCAAAGATCCTCCAGCCGCCGATTCTTCAGCGTTGGGGGCTGGCTGGCGGCGGCCTCATCAAAGAGAAACAGCTGAAATGGCTCACAGCAGAGTCCCTGACAAAGGGCCGCCACGGTGGCCAGGGTCACATTGGACTGGCCGCGTTCGAGCTGCCCCACACGTTGAGCGGCAAAACCGATCCCACACCGCTCCGCGAGCTGCTTCTGCGTCAAGCCCCGTCGCGTCCGCAGCTCGCGAACACGCCGGCCGAATTCACGTTGCAGGTCCATCCGTCGCTCCGCCAAGGCACTCACGTGCATAGTAAGCGCTGTCGGCAGCCGCTGAAAACATGGCTTGATCCACCCGGCCCCGGCGATACAATTCAAAACGATCATGGCTCGATTTAAAACATATCGTAATGATCCACGCGTGCGGCGCGACTCCTTCAGCGAGCCGCGTTGCCACCCTGGGCTAGTCAGGGAAACGCAGCCCGACGAACAGCGGAGAAGTCCCCGCCGGAGCCTTCCGATAGACGTATCGCCCGAGGCGCCACACGGTGGCGACGACATCGGTCGTGACCGCCACCACGTACGCCGCATAGGCCGCCTGCACGAGCGAGTCCGGCCAGAGGGGACCGGCCATCCACGCACACGCCGTCACGCCGGTCAGGCAGAAACTGAGCACGCCGAAAACCGTGGTGCCGCCGCTGCGGCCGGACACGTGTTGCCCGCGATTCGGATGCCGCGACTGGAACGCGAGCAATTCCTCGCCGGCGATATGGTTAACGGCCCCTTCCAGCTCACCGAGACGACGAACAACATCTTCCTTCGAGCGGGCGTGAGCGCACGTGGTTCGCATCAGCCAGAGCAATGCGGCCGGCATCGCCAGCAGAACCACCCGCTGCGTCTCCGGAGGCAGGCTCGCGCTGCCGCTGAGAATCGCCGCCAGCGTGCCGCCCGCGACCGGCAAGCTCCTTTCGACCGCGGCGAGGCGGAACGAGAGCAAGCCATAGAGCGCGCGATGTTCCTCCATCAGGACGCGAACACGCTCCGCTTCGCTCAGCGGCGTCCTCTGTCTACCCGTGCTTGCAGGCGTTTGCGAATGTTCCAAACTATTCACGCTTTTTGGATGAGCCCGGCGCGTGTCGCGGCTCGCGAGAATTGTCCCATGCCTCACACGAGGAGAACACCGTGTTGGATACTGCCATCGCTCCCCTGGGCCTGCGCGTCCGCGCCGGCGGAACCTCCGCCTCGACGCCGCACTGGTCGGCGGCGCTCGTCCAATTCTTCGGCCTCGCCCGCCGCGTCCTGAACCAGACCGACGCGGAGATTCGGGCCGGCCGATTGCGCGCGCCGGCATTCCTGCACGGCGAAGCCGGCGATCACGGTCTGAGCGCGACGCTTGATTCGCTGATGAACGCGATCGACCTGGAATACGACATCGAGCTGCAGTCGCCGTTCGAAGAGACCGCGTCGATCGCCGGTGGTTTGTGGTCAGGCCGAGATATAGTCGGTGAGGACTGCCCGGATGGGCTCGCGAAGCTCCGCTTTTCGGCCGGCACGCTCGACCTGCCACTGCACGTTCACGAGCACTCGGACCGGTTCATCGCCGTACTCGAAGGCGAGGGGCGTTTCTGGTGGTCGGAAGAGCCGTGGCAGCACTTTAGCGGCAACGGCATCGCATCCACACGCGTTCGGCCGGGTGACGTGCTCGTGTTCACACGGAATCTGCTGCACACGTTCAGTGCCCCCGACGAGGACCTCGTGCTGCTCTCGTACCACAGCCCGGAAATCCCCTTCGACGATCCGCGACAATACACGCTGCCTGGGCTTCGCTGGACGCCGCGGCTGACGACGACCTCGGACCGCAGTGCTTCCAGGGCACACAGCGTCGCGATCGCGTCATAACCGCCGTAGAGAGCCCATGTGAAGGCCGAATACGGATGTAATGTCGAGAACGCAGCAGCTGCTCCTGTGGGGAGAACCGGACTTTGAGGCACAGGTACCCTTACCGCCGCAGCCGTTGCCGTCCGAACCGTCCGACCGTGTCGAGGGAGAAACGACACCGGTCTGCAGCGCGCACTCAAGCGATGCGTTGCGAGATGCCCCCGTGGCCGACCCACGCGGCCCGCCAATCCCGGTTCCGCTACCGGACGCTGTCGCGGCGGGCGTGTTCGGAGTCGAAGTTGACGGCCCGATCGAGCCTGATGCCGAGCAGGTGGCCGCGCTGGTCCACGAACACGCGAATAAGCTGATCGGCTTGCTGGGCGAAGCCGAGGTCCTGCAAGATGCGATTCGAAATGGCACTGATCCACGCAACGGCCACACTTACCGTGACGCCGAGACGGCCGCAAAAGCAGCGGAGAGGCACACTGCTGAGCTTCGCCGTGTCGAACAGTCATACTCCGACGCTTTGGCGGCGTTCGAGGAGGGCTTCGGGCCGAGTGCGACCCAAGCGCTGGACGAATGGGTGCGGGCCGAAGTCGCCGGCGGTACACATCGAAACGGCGGCTACGACCCGGGTCACCCCTGGCATTACTACGCCGCCGGTGACAACGCGGCTCCGATTCCATTCGACCAGATTCCGGCGTGCGAGGATGCCGGCCGCTGGCTGGAGCGAGACCTGCCGAAGAATCCGGTCAAACGGGTGGTGAAGATGCGCGACATGTTGAAGTGCGAGGAGCAGCAACTCGCGGCAGACCGTCAGCGCTACGAGGATATCATCGCCCACGGGGCCGAGGCGCTCAGCCGCTATGATCGCGAGATCGCGCACGGCGGCAACGACGCACTCGCCCGGGCGTCGACGCTGGCGCTCAAATACAACCACATCCGCCTGGGCTTGGGGCGTATTCACTGGCTCCGACAACGCGTCGGTTTTCGACAGGAGTTCGGCTGGTGAAGCTACTCGTACCGAGCGGGACGAAACGGGGTCGAACGGGAGCGTGGTTCGGAACCCTCAGCCGACGCATCCGCTCACGCATCGACATCGGTCGAGTCGAGAATGTGTTTGGCCGTCGCCCTCGCATCGGCGATGATCTTGATCAACTTGGCACTGCCGCTGGAGGCGGAACGATGCTCGCTTCGGCACGATTGCGCGATGTGCGGCTCACACTCGAAGGCGTGCTCGCCGACATCAATCGCGTCGGACGCGTGGCACCACTGAATAGCTACCAGGAGCTACTGCGGAATCGGGCCCAAGCGCTTCGCGACGCGGAAGAGCAATGGCGGGCGCAGCTCGACGCACTGCTTCGGAAGCTGGACGCCTGGCGCGATGAACACGGACCGGTCGCGTGGGCGAGGGTGCTCTGCGACGTCGGCATGTACTACGAGTCGGCGGCCGGGGCGTTCGACGGCGCCCTGAATTACGTCTGGGCGCTGTTTGTGGAGCGGGTTGAACGCAGGTTTGGCGAAATGACCGATAATGCCGCCGCACGGGCGACGCGCTCGCTCGCTGAGCAGGAAGTCCGCTCCTACGAGCAGAATGCACCCGCGCCCGCGGGAGCCCTGGCACCGGCTGCGCAGCGACTGCGAACCGTCCGCCGCGAACTCGAACTCGTCCTGGCGGATCTGGAGCGCTCCGGTTTTGCAGACGCAATGGAGTCAACCTGCGCATCCGCGCGATCGTGGATCGAGCAGATTCGGGACACCGAACGAATGTTGTTCGAGCAACTCGTGTCGTTTCGCAATGCGATTGACGGCTTTCCTGGGGACCGCGGGATCCATTCATGGGGCAAGTTGATGGTCCTCGCGGGGCTGTGGTTCGAATCGTCAGAATCCCCCGTGTTGTTCTACGCATGGGCACTGTTCATCGAACGCATTGAGCGAATGCGTCGAAACGCGGGCGCCTCTGCCGCAGCATGTGTCGTTCGGGAATTGGTGGACGAGGAGCTGGCTGTTCTCGGCGACCGGTCTGCGGAAGCAGCCGCGGAAACCTCGTTCGCGTCAGCGATGTGTGACCCGGATGCCGATCAGCGTTCGCTGTACGAGGAATCATGATCGACGATAACGGCATACACTGGGTGCGAATTGTCGTGGCTGTGGAGCCGACTTCGCCGGAGTGGAAGGCCGCAAAGGCGCGCCATGCGTTTCGGGGCCGTATCCTCGAAACGCTCGACATGATCGCCGTGATGCGCGATTACATGCGGCTGCGACGGTGCGGCCGGGATTATTGCGGATCGTGTCCGTTTCATCACGACCGTGGCGAATCGCTCTGGGTCCGTCCGGACCGCGGTACGTTCAAGTGCTTCGACTGCGGCCTCGGCGGAACGCTCTTCGACTTCATGCGGCATCTGAAGCGGATCGATGAAGCAACCGCGACGGCGTACCTGGCCGACTTGGCCGGCATCTCTGACCGCAACTAGCCGATTTTCCATTGACGGAATCTGAGTTCAGCCCGACGGCTCAACCACCGCACCTCTCGCGCAGCGGCTTGCGGAGCGCTTCAGCGGACGAACACCCTCCGACTCCGGTCCATACCGGCAGCAGGGGCTGCGCCAGCGGCTGCCCGCCACGTCCGCCCTCGTCGGGGCCAAGGGCCTGACGGCCTCACGGGGCGAGCCCCGACGACGACGGCCGTGTACGGTAGCAGTGCAAAACAGCGTTTGATTAGTGCCAGCGATCTGTGGCAGGATGGCCGTGGGGAACGGTGTCGTACGGCCATGCCGCACATCGACTCGATCACGCGTCGCGCGGCGCAACGCCGTAGCGACCAACGAGCTGGTTCAAAATGAACAAACGTCCGGCACAGGGCATGTGATTCCGTTCCTTCTTACAACGTCGTGGCCGCACGGAACCTCGCGTTCTTTCGCGACCACGCACCGGCTGGGGTAGACAAACAGACCGACCCTCGACGGACGCAAGCCGCGTGCGCCGAGAGGCCGGTGGTGCATTTCACGGTTTGATCTGGTTCTTTTCATTCACGACTGCAACACGATTACAAGGAGATTCCGCATGGAGACATTGACACGTGCATCCGACGAGCTCTTTCGGCGCGGGCCGGATGAACGCTTCGATTCGGTGCAATCGCTTTACGACCACTGCTACGCGACGCGCACGAACTCGATCGACCGCTGGCAACCGCCGCAGTCGATTCAGCCGGCGCCCAGTGGCGGCCGGTTCCGCGTCACCGTCGGCAACGACGGCGAGTTCTCGCTCAACGACTGGAGTTTCGGACAACTCTGCCGGCTGGCCGGTGTGAGCAAGGAGACTGTCAATCGCGTCTCGGCCGGCACGGCAGCGCAGATCTTTCGCGAGACGATGCCCAGCGGCGACAAGCCGCTGCAATTGCTCACGCAGGACGATGCGATTCGCTCGATTCATGGCACGGCCTACACGCGGCTTCACAACGTGGACCTGCTGAACATTGTGCGGGAGTTCGCAACCGACTTTCAGCCGCCGCAGACCGCCTGCAATGGCGGCACTGGGCTTTACTGCGGCGAGCAGGACATGTTCGTCTTCCTGATCGACCCGCTCGGATGGGCGGAGATCAACGGCGAGGCCTTCGCGCCGGGCTTTTTCTTGTGGAACTCGGAGGTCGGCAAACGCTCGGTCGGCATGCAGACCTTCTGGTTCCAGGCCGTTTGCCAGAATCACATCGTCTGGGACGCGGTCGAGGTCATCGACTTCACCCGCAAGCACACGGCCAATGTGCATGAGTGCCTTGCCGAGGTGCGACGGATGATCGCCGGCCTGGTCGAGAAACGCGACGAGCGTCGCGACGGGTTCGTAAGGACGATCGGCAAGGCGATGGAAACCACACTCGGCGGCGACGCCGACGAGGTGATGAAGCTGCTGGCCCGGCAGGGAATTCCGCGCAGCGTCGCCAAGGAAGCGCTGGAACTGGCCCGCGCGAGCGGACGGTTCACGATCTTCAATGTTGTCGATGCGCTGACGCGGCTTGCCGGCAAGATTAAGAATGCCGGTGAGCGAACAGAAGCGGATGAACGGGCCGGAGCGCTGCTCGCGCTCGCGGCGTGACCAAGCGACTTTCGTCGTACGCACAGGCGTATGAAAGGAGGTTCCACCCCGACACAGCTCGCGAAAAGGTTGAAAGGCACTGCACCACCGCGCCTCTCAACCATCAACAGATAAGGAAGCGCGTGCGACAATCAACCACTCGTCGATGCAGAAACCGTGACCCACCACCGCGAGAGCAAACCTATTCGTCGGGCTCCGGCCAGTCTGGAGGGCATTCCACATGCCCCGTTGTCATCTCGCGGATCGGCCTGTGCCGCATTATTACTTTCGACAGCACTACCTCTGCGTCGTCCAGCACCACGAACCAGCGCCGCTTGAAGTGCACGATTTCTTCGCACAATCCGTAGTGTTCCAGCTCCACTCGATTGGCGGCAACGCCGTTCAGCACCAGCTCGACGATCTCATCGCCAGCCAATCGCGACCGCTTCACCAGCCAGCCGTTATCGAGTTCGATTACGCCGCCGCCTTCGAGCAGAAGAAGGAGTTCCGTCGGGGAGGCCTGCGCCAACGGCGTCCCGATGCCCAGCCGCTGCTTGACGTTCGGAACGTCCGTCGGACTGAGATTCAGACCGACGAGCGCGCGGCCGTCGGCCAGGACAGCGCGGGCGATCTTCAGGCTCTGAACGCCCGATGCACCCATGATCTTGTCGTAAATCGGGAAAATGGCGCCGCTGAGGATGTGAAACCGCCGGACTTCCGTGGCCGGCGTGGACTGGTATGCCTGGTCCCACCCGGCACGCGCTTCCTCACGCTCGACCGGCTCGTACTTCTGCTCAAGCTCGGAGCGTTCCAGCGAGCGTCGCCCGGCCTTCACACTCGTCAGGAGTACCTCATTCGGCCGAGTCTCCAGGTGCGACGCCACCGCGTAAACTCGCCCGCTCCGGCGGTTGCGATAGAAACCCTCACCCGCGTGCGAGCCGAGCGCCAGCGCGAACGGAATCCGTTCAACATCAACGTCGCCTTCCAGCTCGTGCAGCAGCGTCCGCGCGCCCGACGCTTCGTGAATGTAGAGCACCTGCGGTTCGGCGACGGCGCTGAGATTGCGAGCCCGAAGTTCTTCGACGCCATAATCGAATGCGCCTGCACGCTTGGCCGCGTCAACGACCTGCCCGTAGCGATCGAAGAACAGCTCGAAGATGCGGTTCTGCGTCTCAACGTGCAGCACCATGATGCGGTTGAGAAACTGCTCGACGTTGCGGGCGTAATTGTCACGGACGGCGGTCTTTTCCTTGTTGAGCACGCCCATGCGATCGAGATCGCGCAGGCCGATGCCCGCTTCAACGTGCCGGTTCAACTCGATCTCTCGATACAGCCGCGTGAGGGCAGCCTTGCCGTACTCGTCCGTCACATCCTCCGGTCGGAACAGGTCGCTTGACAGCGAGTGCCGCTCGCCTTTCGTCAGTGCCCCAAGCGCCGCCAGACGCTTCGAGACCGCGTTGACGAGCCGTTTCTGGCCCGCCAGGTCGAGCAGCACCAGCCGGATGATCGGCGCAGAGGTCTGGTTCGAGCGATGCACGCGGCCGAACGCCTGCATTTGTTGGTCGGCGGACCAGGAAAGCTGGAAGGCGTAGAACACGCGCCGCTGCTGATTGCCGGCCATCAGGTCGGCATGAACGCTGAT
The DNA here is from genome assembly GCA_964418235.1 of uncultured Planctomycetales bacterium. GTDB lineage: Bacteria > Planctomycetota > Phycisphaerae > UBA1845 > Fen-1342 > CAYQLG01. The sequence continues at coordinate 33,066 of CAYQLG010000001.1, read as the reverse complement.
GCCGGTGGAGCCGGCGCCGGAGATCACCACCACGCGCTTTTGCCCGCGTTGAAACAGTCGCGTCTCGTACTCGTTCAACTGCCGCCGCGGCACGCCTTGCAGCTTGCGTCGGACGTACTTGCCGCGTTCCCAGCGGTGCGTCCGGCCACTGATCTCCGCGACCTGGCCAACGCCGAAATGGCTGACCAGCGCGTCGAGCGGATTGTGCGGGATGTCGAGGTCGGCCACCTTGTCGAGCAGCTCCTGCTGCCGGCGGAGGTTCTCGCGGTTGATCTCGGGATTGCCGGCTTCGTCTTCGACACGCACGCTCACGACGTTGCCGGTGACCGGGTCGGTCTGCTCGCGGTATTGATAGATCGGGAACTGCGTCTCGATGAGTTGTACGATCATCTCGCGCGGCGTCGCATCCAGTTCGCTGAATTCAACGCCTTGGGCACGAGCATCGCGGACCTTGCGGTCCGCCTGGGCCTCGCCGGTGTTGAAGAGACTCAGCACCACCGATCGCCCGGCTGCCAGGTCGCGTTCAATCGCCGGAATCACATCCGGCAGTGCATACGCGAGCATGAGCTGGAGGAAGAAACGCTGCTGCGCGGCGTAGAACTGTGCGTAACGGTGGGCGTTGCGTTTTTGGCAGGCGGTCTGCTCGCCGCGCTCGAACGCTGTGAGCAGCTCGGCCCACAGGTCGGCGATGTGATCGTATTGCTGGCGCTCGTCCGCCGTCATCCGATGCACCAGCGGCTCGTATTCGACCGCGCTATCCGGGACGATGGCTCCGTCGAGCCGGCGCGTCGGACCGTAGCTGATCGTGCGCGAGAGGTACGTACCGACGCTCTTCAGGTCGCGGCAGAGCATCTCCATTGCGGCTACGCCGCCGCGCGCCATAGCTGAAAGGAAGGCGGCGAAGTCAGGGAACGGCGCTCCCTCGCCCCAGAGACCCAACCGTTCATAGGGCGCCATATGTCGGGCTTCCGTCGCACCGGTTGCGCTGAAGTACCGCACGCGTGCCTGCGGAAACAGTCGCTGCAATGCGATGCCCATATTGCCCCGTAGCGTGCCTTCATCAACGGTCGCTTTCGCGCCGTGCGGCGTCGCCGCGGCGTTCTTCATCAGATGGGCCTCATCGAATGCAATCACGCCGTCGAAGTCCGGCCCAAGCCAATCCGTGAGTTGCTTGAGCCTCTGGCGGTCACCATCGAAATCCATGCTCAGCATCGTGTACGTCGTAAAGAACACGCCCTCTGGCGCGGTCACGCGGTCGGCGGTCTTGAAGCGGGCCTGATGAATGATGGGTAGGGGCAAGCCGACAGCGCTGCGGTCGCGCTCGGCGTCGGCGACGAGCTGGTGCGACGCGGAGACGTGCACGTGCCTCGTTCGGCCGCGCTGGTACTGGTCGAATATGAACGCGTAAATCTCACGTCCCTTGCCGATGCCCGTGCCATCGCCGTTCCAATGGCCCCGTCGCGACCCGTCCGGCAAGAACGACTCCGTCGCCTGGCCGGCATAGATCACGTCTTCGAGTTGGATGTCCGAAATCCGGCCTTCAAGAATCACGTCCGGCGGGAGGGCATGCAGGTGCGTAATGTCCGGCGGTTCCACCGAAGCCATCGCGGCAGATTCGACGATGTGTGCCGGATGAATTTCCGCGCCAGGAATCCGAGCCTTCTGGACTCGGTACGCGGCGTAGACCGAGCCATCTTCGACGTGCAGCGGCAGCGGAGGACCGCGCTCCCCCTTGCTGATTACCTCAACGTCAGGCGGTCCAACGTGCTGAGCACCAGCCCTGCCCCCCAAACTTGCATCTTGGCCACTTCCTTCGGCAGGCTCGGCCGCTCCCACTCCAGTGTCGCCGTGATCGCCGTCCGCATGGCGCGCGCTCGCGTCGCTATCAGCCGGTTCCACCGAATCCAGTCGTCCACCGCCACGATATCCCCCGGCTCCGCCGGACAATCGTCCGTTCCCACCTCCAGGAGATGGGCGATCAATGACGGGATCGGGTCGGTCTCGCGCGGCGCCGTTTGTCGCGTAATCTCCCGCAGCGCCGCGGCCGCCTTCGTCCGAATTGAATCTGCGTATTCGCCCATGTACGTCCTCCGTTGCGATGTCCTTGAGCTGCGCCCAAGCTTGATGAAGTGTTAGGCCGTGACCGATGCGGATGTCGGCCTCACATGCAGTCGGTCCGTCGTTGTCGATGACGATGATCTGGTGGTCGAATGAGGTCCCGAACTTCGCGTAGGCCGCACCGTCGATGCCGAGGTTCGCCCGCACGCGGAAGCGCCCCTCAACGTCGGCCCACCACGCCCGAAACTTCGGCCGGTCGAGCGCCATGCCGCGCCCAACAATCGCGACAAGCCGGCCGCCAGGCTTGAGCCGCAGCAGCGCCTGTTCGACGTGCCGCGCGCCGAATGCGGTGTTGTGGCCATGCACGCGGCCACCAGTTGCGGAAAACGGCGGGTTCATGACGATGGCGTCGTAGAGCTTGTTGGGCGGCAGCAGATTGTTGAGACGTTCGGCGTCGAAGGCGGTAGGCGTGAAGCCTTGCATCTCAAGCAGGTTGCGACGACGCGGGTCGATTTCGTTCGTATCGACAATCGTGCCCGTGAGTCGGGCTAGGACGGCAATGTTCCCGGTCCCCGCGCTCGGCTCCAGGACAGCCATCCCCGCGCAGATTCCGGCCGCACTGACGATCAGTAGCGCCTCAGCCGGAGGGGTGCTAAATTGCTGAAGATCGACCTGGGTGACGTTGCGTCGCGTCTGTGTCGGCATTAGGTCCTGCAATGCGAGCAGCCAGTCCAGCGTGGCGGGCACGTCAGCTAGATCCGCGTTAGAACGCGCGATGAAGAGGTTCATACCGGCTTCAGCCGCATCGTACGCCGCGCGGGCGGTGCCTGCGGCTCGACCCAGGAAGCCGCGCGCCAATCGAGTAAGGCGCCGATTGTCGAGAAGCGTCCGCGGTAGAGTATCCAGTATCTCTCCAATTTGACGCGCCAGCCCGAATGTGCCCGCAAATACTGCCTGATCATCGACCCAATCCGAGGACTTTGCGAGATTCTCTTGCTCGTGCACGTCAGCACAATCGGCGCCGTGCTGCACATGAATGTCGCTCGCAATCGCCAGCTCTGCCCGGCGCGATGTGGTCCAATCGAAAGTGAGCTGTTCGTAGCGTGCCATAGGCGGGTGGTGTTTGAACGACGACATCACCGTTATGGCGGAGTCGCGTGATCGCGTGCTCTGAGGCTAGGAGAATTCCCGCGGGGATTTCGCTTTTGAATCGTGGCAAGCAAACAGCTGAGTAAATTGAGCCGTAATCGCGCCATCGGGCTTGGGGGTGCCGCTGACCACGACATGGAGGGGGACCGGGAATGCACAAAGACAACCGCCTCATCTCCCCGACATCACGGGGCTAAGGCGACGTGAGCGGGTCGCTTCTTGCCCTCGCAGAAGTACAATGCCTTGAATCGATCCATTTGCTTTATTCGGTCGATCAGGGCCCGCTCTTGGTCGGAGCTTGCTACATTTCGAACAAGGGCCTTTGCATCTGCTTCCGTCAGTCGAAGAACGAGGTAGTTTGCAATCGCGGAAAACAGCGAGACATTAAAGTCACGCGCTTCTTGGGACGCGAGAATCAACGAAATGCCATACTTACGGCACTCTTTGGCCATCGTCGGGATCAGGGCAAGCTTTGCGGCGCGATGCGCCTCGTCGAAGATAACAGCGTGTGTGATGCGTTCTTGGACGCCTCGCCGGAACATGTCTTTGTAGAGACCGTAGAACACCAGCGACGCAAACGCCTTCTGAAGGTTGTCGTTCTGCGTCGAGTGAATGCGCACAATTACAGCCTGATCAGAGTCCCACAGACTCTCTTGAGACTCCGCGACCATGAAGAAACCGTAATCGCGCAGCTCCTCGAGGCGGGCAAGTAGATTCCTCAGCCCGCGGTCTGGTTTCGGTGTGTCTCGCAGAATGTCAACGAAGCGCGCAAATTCCGGTTCAGAAAGGTCCGTGAGCTTAGCGTCTGTGTTATCCCAACCGCACTCAATGAAGCTGTCCTTGATCGCCTTCCGGATCTGCTCGCCCTGCAGTTCGCCAAGCTCAGGAAAGATCGCCACAAAGATGTCGCGGAGCGCCCCTGCAACATCAAGATAGGCCATTCGCGATGAACGGTCGATCACCTGCAGAGGATTGAACCCTAGCCCGTGGAAATCAACGAACCGAACGGAGCCTACTAACTGTCGCAGCCGCTCATCGATGTCCTCGTGATACGAAAACACGATCGGAGTAATTCCGTTGTCCAGCATCTGACGACACGCGTTGATCAAGCACGTTGTCTTGCCCATTCCCGGTAGGCCTGCAATGAGCAAGTGCGGGTTGCCCTTGATCGTGATCTGCCAGCGCACGTCACCACCAGCGAGGCTGTCCGTCCCAAGTGCTATCGCGGCCGGGCTTCGCTCCGCTGGCTTTTGCTCGTCATCCGACGAAATACTGTCGTGTTGATCACCTGTCATATCGTTCGCACCCGTATGGCTATTCTCCGTGTCAGGAGCGGTGACCACCTCCGCCGCATCGGGGGAATCAACCGTTGTTAGCGGCGGGATCGCCCCTATACTTGGCGGATGCGCCACATCGCGCGCTGCGATGGCGACATCCGGTAGCAATCCCGGTCCAAACAGATATAGGCGTGTTGCCCAGTCGGTGGGCGTGATCTCAAGCGGCCGCGTGCCTGCGTACTCGGGGCAGAAGATCCAGCCGCGATCCGCTCGATCGATCGATGGGATCGCGTAGTCGGCCCCCTTCTCGATGAAGCGGTCTATTTCCAAGCACAGCCCCGTATGCTGCTCCTCCGAGAGATAGTGTCTGCGTGCCTTGTCGGCGTAGAACTTCAGAACCCGAGCGAGCTTTGCCCGGCGGATCCCACGAAATACTCCGCAGACGCCGTCTGTCCCATACCAGCTGCTCCACCGATCGCGGAGTGACTCGACCTGGACGCGAATGGCCTCCAGTTCGTCAGGGTTTCGCGCTGCGCGCAAGTGTCGGCGGTATTTGATCTCGGCGAACCGGAATGCGAGACCCTTACGGGCGATGGCGGTCACGTAGATGAGATCGGGGCGTGCATTGCGCTTCTCCTCTTCCCCGCCTACGGCGGCCAGAGGCGGAAGCAGATCGCGTACATCGTCGACTGGGATGACGAACCCGTGCGAGAGCGGCATCCAGCAATCATCATTCTCGGCAGCGAGGCAGCACTGCGCGTGGGCCATTGCCAGGGCGATGAGCTCTGAGGTCGCGGCTTTGTGGCCAGTTAGTCGAATCGCAAGCCGCCCACTTAGCGCCTTCAGGTGGTTCATAAGGAACTCAGCGTTTCTGCGACTGCGACTGAGCCCCATCTGATCGAGCGCGGAGTCAAGCAGCGTGCGAACTTCATCGAGATTACTGGTTGACGTAATCAGTTGAAGGCAGCCCAAGTCCTCGCGCTCGGGCACGCAGTCGATGACGTACGCGTCGTAGATTTCCTTGTTATCGCGTGGAGAATCGAAATACTCGATTCCGGCGTTGCGATCCAGCGTGACAACCCAATCGCACAATTGGTGGAGTTCTCGTAGAGTCGAGGCCTTCTCTGACGCAATCTCCGTGGTGAGTAGCACGCGCTCCGCACGGGCCTGAAGGCTGCGGGCCACGGCACGCTGCAACGCCTGATCGAGCTTGAGCAGCCGCTCTGAATGCAGCCGATCTGACGGATGCTTTTCTCCGCCGCTCGGCGCAGGAATCGTACTTTGCCACGTCGGAGCAGGATGACAAGCAAACTGTCGCTCGAAGAAGGACATCAGACCGAACGCGTGCAGGGGACGTCCTTTGGCAACCGCCTGAACGTCTGCAGCAGAGACCCTTGACTCGAAGGTGTCGAACGCAACGGCGAGATGCGCGGCAGTGCGAGGTGATGTTTCCTCCTTGCGTGCCCATCGCAGTCGCGGCAGATGGACTCCCCCCGGAAGGCTAAGTGACTCAAGCATCCATTGGTCATCAGCGGCCACCACGCCGGCGCCAGTACGCCGCTTTTCTCGTGCTTCTGCAATGAAACGACCGGCAATCGCGCGTTGCTCGCTTGATGGATACAGTTCGAGAACGAAAGCCGGCGGTACCGTGCCGTCGTCCGAGACATCGATATCATCGGGAAGGCGGTGTCGCTCGTGGACACGACCGAGCGCCCGTGCCACAGTGAGCCCGTCGCCCGCCCGTAGAGCATGCACATGGAGGAGTTTCGCGGTTCGATGGCTGTCGAGGTACTTGAGGATCTCGTTCCCCAGCACAGACGCGCTCTGCTGACCGACGGTAGGTGCTGCATCCGCGTCGTCAGTCCCCGCCAAGGCTCTCGCCAAGATCGCGATCGCTGCTTTGGGTTCACGGTCAGAATCGAGCACCATGCCTGCAGCGTGGAATCCAAGTGTGTCTGCGAATACGAACGTACCTTGGCCGTCGATTCCCGGGAGGAACGCCGGAAACATGGCGCCGTCCAGAGCTGCGCACTCCGCGCGAATCTCTTTGGGCGGAACACCCGATTCAAATGCCGCGTGCAGCAGGAGATTGTCGTACGCCACATGCCAGGCAACTCGGATCGGATGGGATGGCAAGACGATTAAGCCGATGGTGCGCCCGGACAGGGACTGCACCTCGACAGTATTGCCCAGAGTGAGAGTGGGATCGACGTCACCCTGTTCGAGTACGCTGGACCATGCGAGCAGGTACTCTTTCGTTACGGTGTCGAACGACTTGCTCTTTTCGTCGTATATCTGTCCGACACCACCTCCACAGCCTGCAAAACGCTCAGCCATGCGCCGACTGGCCGTTCCAAGTCGGTCCCAGAGAGCTTGTGCGTCCGGGCCGCCGGCGCTCGTGATGGGCAGAAACTCTGCGGGGCCTGCACGACCGCCGGATCCCCGCACTCGCACGCGCCAGCGTCCGACTGCACCCGCTTGATCACACCACTGCTGTTCGATCTCGTGTACAAGCGGCGGTCGATAGACCCGGTAGCTCTTTCCGCGGCCGTGGGTACGAAGTAGGACGAAGCCCTTGGAGTCGACGGGCAATGGATCGACAAGAGAGGCCAACGCCGCAACTTGTTCCCGCTCCTCGAACTCAATCACACCCTCGGCAAACGTCCGCACCTTCTTTCCGACACCCGCATGCTCTCGGTCCGGCGGGTGACCGAATCGGATAAGGAACTCCTCGGATTCCTGAGGGGTAACGTTATCCTGGCCGATGGCGCTCACGACAACGGTCGCCGAAATCAGGGCGTCTTCGCTAAGCGTTGCGAAGTCATCATTGCTGAAGCGGCACTTCTCTTCCTTCTTGCCCGAGTGGGGCACTTCCCGCACGGCAAGCTCTTCCTCCAAGTCGGTGACAATTGCAATTTGATATTGAACGGCGTTCTTCTCGAGATGATCGGGCCGCGTCGTCCAGCGCACCTCTAGCTTCGTATACTCCCTCGTCTTCTCCGCATCGAGTCGGAGAATGAGCTCCGGCGGCGACTCTGGTTCGCCTTCCGATAGCCCGGACCATCGGGAAATCCCGCCGGTACGCGTTCTCCATGAGGTTAGCTGGATCTCCTGCAGCGATTCGGAAGCACTCTCGACCCGAAGCGCGTTGACCCACAGATGCCGCTGCCCGTCGAGATCCTTCAGCGCTTCTGCCAGGGGGCGAGTGGTCGCCGAGCGAACATATCGTTCCAACTGTGCGACTTCTTCCTCTGACGGCGACAGCAAACGAAGCGCCTCAATGCGGGCAGATGGAGTGAGTCCGCCCACTGCGGAACTGAGAAGTCGATCAACGAATGTACGCGACACCAGCAGTTCCTCGTCCAACGAGGATCCCTCCGTTTGGACTGCGGGCCATAGCCCCAAAACGTGCAGGTGTTCTCCGGGATACGTGCCAGTCGCCGCAATCTGTACCAAGAAGTCAAACTCTGTCCATCGCGAGATGCTCTGCCGCCGTCCACCATGGCCACGTGCTAGTTTTACGGCCTGTTCGGCGTATTGTCGCGCGTCCCTCGAAAGCCGGTTGGTCACCTGGCGACCTGCTAGCCGGATTGCTTCGTCAAATAGCTCGCCCTCCTGAAGTTCGCGCGCGGCGCTGTAGATGCCGTCCATTCCAGCTCCCGCGCGGCTTGTATCAACCAACAGAAAAACGCGGTTCTTCTTCTCTTCCCGAAGCTCAACTGCCCGGTCGGCAGTGATCATGCGCTCGGCCTTCGTATCAGTGTCAGCCACACACCACACATTCCAGCCATCCAACACGAATGCCGACGTTCTCGCCAAGTGTCCGACGATCGCTGGACTCAGACATCGCACAAACGCCATCGTGCCGGCATCACCTGAGCCGAGCTTGCGCTCGACTGCCCTTGACAGAAGCGTGGCGTGCAGGTCAGTCCACATTGGTGTCGTGCTCCTTGGTGCGCTGGAACCTGGGGGACACGTGTTTCATGGATTCCGCGTCATTAACGCCCACGAGCAGCCCAAGATCCCGCAAGCGCCGCTCCAGAGCAGCGCGGTTCGACTGAAGCAGCTCATTCGATACTGCCATCCCGTGTGGTGCGCGGTCGATGCAGAGGCCGTAGTTGCTACAGAGCACATCAACAAAGTCCGTGAACGAAAGTGAGCGGCCGTTGAGGCGTCTACCCGGACGAAGCACGTGAACATGAACCAGATAGTCGAGCACGCTATCTGTCAGTATCAGACAACGCGCTTCGCCTCGCGTCTTGGCGCCTGGCATGACGGCCGTTCGCGTCACGGCGCGCTTCAAAGCTAGGCCATTCGGCCGGTCCATCAGCAAGCACGAGTCCAAGAGCGACGTGACGTTATTCTGGGTATTCTTCCGTCCCTGCAGAAACGTGAGCGCCTCAGCCAGACGCCACACGGGACTGGGTTGCACAGACGTCGCCCGCAGAATGCTCGCGGCTTCTCCATAATCCTCCTCAAGTCGCTCGGCCAATATCGCAGTCTTGCGCTCCAGGTCGTAAATGATCGGTTTAGCGTGCTCGCTTCGCTCGAACAATATGTCTCCAAGCAGGTTGATCCAGTCGGTTGCGTAGGGCGCGCTATCGACCGCGCGTTTTTTGAGGACAGGATCGTACCGTGCTCCGTGATCCAGCAGCCGAAGCGCCATTAGGATCACTGGAAGCCGCTCAAGGCGGCGACGAAAATCCTCCATCGATTGTTCAGCCAGGCCCCTAAGCGAGCGATCGACGCCATTTGAGCAGTCGACCAGAAGTTGCGCGGGCGGCTGCTCATCCTCGCCGGGCAGTAAGCCTCGCTCAGCCCAAGCGAACAGCATCTCTGCTACACTCGTCATGATCGTTGTCATGCCGACAGCAATGCACGATTCGAGCAGTTCGACAAATGCGTGACGTGGAACCGCGGTGGCGTACGCCCGTACAAAATTGCGTATGTGCCCTGCGAAACGCCGTGAAGCCTTCTTGGCAATCGGTCGCTGGTTGGGGATGCGCTCACCTTCGCTACCGCGCAACTTGTCGGGCGCCGCGCCAAGTTGCTGAGCGAGGCGAATCATCAAGAGTTGATCTATGCCGACTGGCACGCTCTCCTCGAAGCAATCTGCCGTTCGGCTGCCAAGTTCACCATGACGAGAGACGCCCTGCATAAAGGCTTTCAATAACTCGTTCTTTTCATGTCCGCGCCCAACGCGAAACCACGCTTGCTCGCCTTCCGGAGTTTGTTGAACGTGAACACCGCACTGGTCGGCGAGCATCGCCACGATCATCTCCGGAACTTTACGCAGGTTTGCGACAGCGTCGGGCAAATCAACCCAGCTTGACATGTAGTGAGATGGGGCAACGCGCTGAACCTGCTCGGTTCGTCCGAGGCTACGCTTCGCGTTCTCAAGGCAGAAGCAGAGTAGCAAGTCGCCGAGAATTGCCTGGCCCGCTGGATGTTAAAATCCGTTTAGTTCGGATTGCCCAGCGAGGATGCCGGCAACGCGTTCGATAGTAGCACCGCGCCGCCTCTCGCGAGCAGTTCCCTCCCCGCCAAAGACCTCCAAGAATCGCCCTTTTCCCCGGCGGTGGCCAAACCGGAACATGTAGAACACGGCCGGCAATACCGCGAAGAGGTCAAAATCCTGTATGGATACAGGCAGTACCCTATCGTAGTTGCCGGTCCAGATCTCGCGGGTCATCCCGCGGCCGAGCGTTTCGTCGACAATCGAACGCGGTGTGATGCTCGTCTTGTCTGCGCTCATGGTGTTACCCCGCTAACTGCCCGAAGAACGAGTTGCTGTTGCAACCCTTCTTCCCGCTCAACTTGGTGAGCGATCACGTGGTAAATGCGGTCGTCCTGTATCGGGGTCCACGCGATCAACTCCCGTTCATCTTCGCGGACGAGCCGCTGCACAAAGATGGAGAGGTTGGCAAATGTATCGTCCGTGGACACATCGCCCAGTTGGTAGCCATCGTTCAGCTCCAACAGCAGGTGGAAAAGCTCTGCGCCAAGCCGCAAGCGCTCCTCGCCGCGCTCGCGATAGCGGTAGACCAAAAACACGTGGCGGTGCAGACGTTCAACGCCGGGTATCTCGTTTGGCAAGTCCGGCTCAATCCGAAATGCAGAGATGGGCTTTTCAATCCAAAACGCCGTCTCCGTGGGCGTCCGCGGCGTAACGCGGAATGGCACCACGTCCGGTCGATTGAACGCCGCTGGTGGAAGATCTTCGAGACGGGCCATTCCACCTACGAGGCGAGCGCAGAGCTTGTCCACGTCCAAGCCGAGGGCTAAACCTCGGAACTGACCGAGGTGACGACCACGTGCCAACCCAAACGACTCCGCATCCGATGCTATCGAGGATACGTGCTCCTGGGTCCACTCAAAGTACGCACGCCGTCGCGCCGATGACAGCGGCATCCCCTCAAAGCTTGGCGGCCGGATCTTGCCATCAAGCATCGGCGAGCTGAGGAGATAGCGGTCAACCTGTGGATGCGCTTCGAGCGCCGGATCAAATCGAGCCAACTCCCGGAGTAACTCACCCTGTCGACCAGGTGACGTCGGTGAGAACGCGCGGTCCCAGTACGGTAGGGGCTCCGGTGTGATTCCAGCGTGATAGTCCTTGCAGTGATGAACGCCAAATACGATATATGCGAGTGCGGCCCGTAGCTCTCGGACTGTGATGTGGGTCTCGCCACGGAGGTGTACAGCCTGAAGCGCCTCGAACAGACGATCGCGCGCGCGACGTTTGATGGGCTCCGCGACCACCCCCGCTATCGTGCTCGGGCCAAAAATGCGCGTCGCGCGGTACACCTCGCAGCGTGCCTTTGCGGTGCACGTGCTGCACGGTGCCCAGTGTGACTTCGCGTCATCGCCGCCAAACAGGTGATCAAGCAGGCGGTGAAGAAAGTCGCTCGTAATCGACGAGCCGTCCGGGCTAATGCCACCAACGAGCGAACGTTGATTCAAGCTGATGAACCGAATATGTGATTCTGCGGCAGTACCTTCCTGCTGCAGCAACGCATACAGCTCAGTCGTGAGCGGTGTCGCCGAACCGCCAAGTCGTTGTTCAACGCCCTCGATCCACTCGAGTAAGCGGCCATCGTTAATCGCCAACAAGTGGGCGATGTCTTGCTCCGGTCGTCCTTGTTGAAACGGGGCCAGGAACTCGTCCAACAGTTCGTCGGCTGATCGGCCACGCCACGCCGCCGAACCATCAAGGTTCATCCGAACCAACAAGCCGTCTTTTGTGCCTCCTTCGACTATCCGGTCGGACGAGCTATGCCGACCAAGGCCCAGCCGGCCCGCCAAGTGCTGAAGGAGCGCCGTCTTTCCGTCGCCTGCGTTGCCGCAGAGAACGACCAGGCGAATGCGCCGCGCGCGGATATCGCGGTCGAGCGCTTCCTCAAGCTCGGTTTCGACGTACGTTTGGACTGCAAACCGACTGTCGAGGCCGCGGGTCTCGACGTTTCCCCAGAATGGTGATCCGGGGTATGACTGCAGTAGGTTCTTCAGCCACGCGACTTCTCGCTCTCGCAACTCAGAGGCGTCAACGGCATCGGCGAGATTCGCGGTCTCACCGGCGATTGAGTCCGGGCCAGTTCCGCTCGGCCCCTCGTGGAACTCGGCCGCAGGCGGGGCGGGCAGCTGTAACAGTTTGATCGCCTCGCGGGCGGAGACGGGTCGCTGCCCAACGTCGACGTTCGTTGCCCGGTCAAGGAACGCGACCAACGTCGGATACTGATCGCGCGGAATGCCGTCCCAGTTCAGACCTCGCTCTTTGGCTTGCGCTCCCCCGTGCTGGAAAGGTTGGCGGTCGAACAGCACCTGGAATACGCTTGCCGCCAGCGCGAATAGGTCGTCGGCCGGCGTGGCGCCTCGCCCTTTTGACTGTGCATCGGAGCAGTACAGAACCGTCCCAGGCCTGAGGACCATTTCGCCGATCTTGTGCACAAAATCGTAATCGGTGAGCACCAGGTCGCTCCCGGAAACGATCATGTTGCGAGGGCTGACGTCACCGTGCACCAGGCCATTGCGGTGTAGCTCATTCAATGCCTCACATGCTGTCCGCAGCCAGCGCAGGGCAAGAGCTTCAGGCGAAGTTTCCTGCAGCTCTTCGGCGAGGAGAGGGAACACTCCGGTAAAGTCGCTGAGCGGCGCCCCATCGATCCACTTCATGAGTGCGACAAACTCGTTCTCACGCCACTCCTCGGCGTACTCGAAGACCGCCGACAATCCGGGGTGACCACCCAGGTGTGAGCGGGCCAAGCGATAGGCCTGGCGTATCTGTTCACCGACCTGCCGGTCATGCCCGATCTTCGCGACGTAAGTCCCGAGCTCCTCCCTGGTCGACCGTTCAATCTCGACGACTTTGAACGTGGTGCCCATTCCCCCCGAACCCAGTCTGGCGATGATGCGGTAGTCGTGGCCGTGAAAGCGAACCTCCTGCTCTTCCGTCCAATACCGTGCGGGCGGCACAGGCGGACGCTCAATTGAATCGCCTAACAAGGTCCCGAGCGATCCTCGTAGCGCTTCGATCGAGGGACGCGAATCCGGATCATCCGCCACGCCCCGCGAGAGCAGTTGCGCCGCGCGCACGCTGCCGGAGTCCTCGCGGCCATCGAACAGCATGAGAAGCGCCTGGCAGGCGCCGTAAACATCGGATCGCTGATCCGCAGCCCCAAGGCCTTGCGCACGGACTTCGGGAGCGAACATTGCAGCTTGCGGCCCCGGAATCGGCCCGGAAGACGCGACGCTGGTGTCGGACGGGATCTTTGCGCGGTCGAGGCCCGTGAGGATCGGCGAATTGTCGTGCTTCACCAAAATCGTCTGGGCCGTCAAGCCGCGGTGAACGAATGGACCGTCACTCGTACCGACTCCATGCAGTTCGCCGAGTGCTGTGACGGCCGCGCGTGCAAACGCGATTCGGCTCATCGTGTCCCAGGTCTGGTCCGAGGCTCGCGCGTCAACGCTGGGCGCCGCGGGATCGACCACCGTGAAAAAGAACATCTCGCCTGCGTAACCGGGCGCTTCCTGGTACGAGTCGAGGATGCGCGGCGCCCACGGAAACAACTGGAGCTGATGCAGCGCGTCGAACTCGCGCTTCGCCTTGGCTTCGGCGTTCTTGTCGTCGGACGCAGAAAGGTCGTACAAGTGCAGAATCACACGATCGCGGCGTGAAGGCTGCGTACCACGATAGATGCGGTGAAAACGCTCGTCGCGGGGCGTCTGCCGCTCCAGATTCACATAGCCGGCGAGTCGACGAAGCGATCCATCAATGGCGACCGCGCTCTTCGGTTCCAGTGCACGGCAGAAGGCCTCGATCTGCTGAGGCGATAGCTGCGTCGGCGAACCGAAGTCAATCGCCGCCTTCCAGTCGCTGAGCGTGTGCAGCCGGACTCCCCGGACCTCCCGGTCACCGAGACGCTTGACCTTGGATGGCTCCTGCGTCAGCAAGAACGAACCATCGACTCGCGCGAGATCGCGGTAGTAGCGCCGCAACGTGGTGCCGATCTTGCGGGCCTTGTTGGTTACGCGGTCCGCCTCTTGCGCGACCAAATCGGGATTAGCGTCAACCCACTGTGCGGTCCAGTGCTTGACCTCAATGACGCGCACACCGGGCGGTCCGATCGCCACGATGTCAATCTCGTCCGATTGCAGCTGGTGAGTGACCGAGAAGGCGACATTGGTCATCAGCACCCAATGCCCGTCGCCGCCTTCGTTCTGCAGGCGGTTCTTCAGGTGCTCGGCGGCCTTCAGCTCACTCTCGTTCGCTGCCGGGCCACACGGAAAGAGCGTGACTTTCATCCCGGTTTCCCTCGCCGCTGCAATTCGATCAAATTCCGCGCCGGACACGATGCGCGGTCGCATCGTAGTCCGTAAGGCGTAACACACGAATCGACTCGTCGTTTCCGCTGCTTGCTCATGACTCACTATCTTCCTCTTGCATCGCCTTCTACCTCTACGGTTGGTTGCTGGTCTTCTTAAGCAAAGCCACCAACAGACGAGTCACCCGAAAAGAAGCGCAGGTCGCGGCGACGCAGGCCGCGGTTAGCACAATCGCAGACCAGCGCGTCGCCGCTCCGAGATCGATTGCAGTGCCGTTTGTGTCGGCCGTCCCTCCTTGAATCGCAAGTAGCGCTAGCGAGAGTACGAGCCACACGAGCAATGCAATGATCGCTTGCCAGTGGTACCCGATGAGCCTGTCGTAGAAGCCGAGCTCTTTCAGGCGCCGAACGATCGGCTTGTCAGCGATTGAGAGGAGGAGCGTGAGCGCCGTCACCTGAAACCCTGCGAGTACCGCGGCTGCGTCGATGCTGCCGCTCAGAAAGCGTTCGATAGCCCGAGCCGTGTTCGAGCCCGGCGGGTTCCAAACCCACAGCCCAACACCTGCGATTGCGCCAACAATCCACGGTCCGCCCATCTCCCACAGCGCAGCCAGTCGACGGCCAATGGGCACCGGCGCAGGTGTCTTTGGGCCTGACGAACGTGAGGGCGAGGCGTGCGACATCTTCAACCGCCTCCTGCTTGAGCCCGAAGGGCGGAAAGTCTGCTGCTGAGCTCGGCGGCCAGTTTTCGCCGTGCATCGTCCGTGTCAATCGAGCGATTCGTCTCGGCCACGTCGAAAACGATGTCCTCTCGCGCATGAAGTAGGTCCAGCTCCTCCACAGGCGCATCTTCTCCGTCGGAGCCGCGAACCTTGATGACGCGGACGCCGCCAGGACCCTCGACATGTTCCGCCCCGACACGCGCGAGCCTCTGGGCGATGGCTCGGGTCGCGTCTGCGACCATCCCCTCGCCACGAGAGTGCCCCATTGTGATCTCGACTTTGATGTTGACGCCGCCGAGGTCATCGAGCATGGAGAGCGCGTGCCCAACAGACCCGCCGGCAGTTCGGAGTTCTTGCACGCCACGTGGATCGGTGAGCGCAAACTCAAGGCCCCGAAAGAACCGCTTTCGGCGAAGTTGCTCCAACATATCCTGACGAAGTACGGGTTCGATGGCGATGGGCACGTCCGGCAGAAAGTGACCGATGACAGCGGCGAGCACGGAGTGGCGGGGGCCGGTATGGGCGTAATGAACCACGGCCGCGCCGACGTCCGGGTGAAGCGCGAAGCACATGGGCTCACCCAAGTCAGTCTCGTCGCCGATCGGCAGCGGTTCAACTTGACCGTCATGAATGGCAGCCGGCAGATTGCTGCTTCGTAGGAGGTATACGGTTCCGGTGAGAATTCCGCGGCGACTGTCCCAGCGCAAGTCCTGGGCCAGGAACTGCTTGGCGTGCTGAGCGAACTCGAAGGATCGATTGGCATTCTTAATCGCCGCGACGGCCTCTCGAACCGGCGCGGTTGGGCCTTCTGCCGGCTTGACCCAGAATTGGTATGCCTTGATCGGTCTCGCCATTAAAGATCCCCTCTGAAGGCTCGGTCGAGAATTGAAGGCATCAGTGCTTCCGTTTCCGTGGCGACCCGCCTCGTCTCGACGCGGGACTCATTCAGCTTGGCCTGCAGCCGGCCAAACCAATACTGTTTTTCGATCGACGGGACCGGAACGGGGATGACCATCAGCTTGTCGAGTCCGAGCGTTCGATTGCGCCCGGCTCCACCCGGTGATGCCTTCCCGATAGCCTCCATGCCCTCGGGGGTCAGAAAGTAGAATGCAAGGTAGTCGGCCGTCGCGGCCTCATGATTGGCGATACACGTGATGAAGCGATGCGACCCAACGCGACCCTCATCCTCTGGTTGCGCGACCGCAATCGCGCCTTCCCATGCAAATACATTGTTAAACAGGAGGTCGCCCGGCTCGATGTAATAGAGCTTCTTGTCGCCGACCGCTAAATAGTCAAGCGCGGGCTTATGAAACGTACCCTTACCGAACGACCGAATACCCAACTCGCGATACTCGCCGCCCATCTTTACGTCGACGGGGCGACGAACGAGCGGCGCGGCTTCAGACATCGGAACGCGTGGGGCACCGTCCGTGATCTGGTGAAACGCGGATCTGAGTAATGCATCCCTCGCTTCGTCAATTTCTCGGCAGAGGCGCTGGGCGTCGGCCAGCCGCGCGGCGGCTCCGTCGAGCGTCGCAACGATCCGGTCTTGGTCCCTGCGATCCGGAAGCGGAATCCGAAGCGACAGGAAGAGATCCTCCTTCAGTCGATTTCGAGACAGCGGGGTTCCCCCTGTGCTCATGCCGAGCGCTTCGTTCCACGACGTTTCGCGGCTCAGGTAGTACAAGAGGAATCTTGGATTGACTCGGTCATCGATCGGCACAAAGCACGGAAATTCATTCGACACGTAGCACTCGTCGTGCTCCGCCTCGGCAACCGCGAACGATCCTTTCCACGCGAACAAGCGGTTGTAGACGAAGTCGCCTGCACGAACGCGGTACAACGTGTCCGCTTGGATCGCGGAACCCGGCTTTACGTCCTTGACGTACAGCCCCTTCGCGTACCAGCGCGCCCCGAGCAGGCTGTACGTCTTCGTTGTTTCGACTGGCTCTTCGCGCCAAACCGGTTCGAGCAAGTCGGCGAGCACAGCCTTCGGTGTCGACGCGGTTATCACGTGTGTGCCTCCGTTAACACCGGCTCAGCGCTGTGCGCGTCGGAGTCGCCGGGGGTACACCCGTTGGACAGGATGGCTTTTACCTCCGCCATGATGGCGGCAATTCTCGCCGTCTTCTGAACGATGCTGTCGGCCAGAACCTCGGGGGGAAGGTGCTCCAGCGCCTCCGCCGATCGCGGGTTCTTGATGTCGAGGTTGAAGACCGGCCAGTAGATCGCGTCGCCGGCCTCCTGTGCGGCCTTCGCCGTTGCCAATTCGCCACGCGACTGTTCTCGCAGCGATCGCTCGCGTTCCACCATCGCATCAATTGCGCGGGCCGTCGCCCCATTTCGTTTCGCTGCCTGGGCTTCCTGCGCCGCCTCGCGGGCCTGCCGCTCCAGAGTGTTGGCGCGATCCCGGGCCGCTTCCGATGCCTTCCAATGCGGCGTCGCTTGCGCCGTCGCGTCGTCGATCTTCTCGTGGATGTCGATCTTCCAGGCATGGTCGTTCTCAACGCGCTTGGCTGCCCGGAACCACTTCAGCACTTCCGCGAATTCCTCGAACTGCATCGGCTGCGTCTTGGTGTACTTCTTGCGGCCTTCGGGGAGCGGCACTTCGTAGTACCAGATCGACTCGGTCGGGCCGCTGCGATCGAAGAACAACACGTTCGTCGGGATCGGGGTGTACGGCTCGAACACGCCCTGTGGCAGTCGGACGATTGTGTGCAGGTTGTAGTTCTTGACGAGGTCTTCCTTGATGCGGTTGCAGACGCCGTCGCCGAAGAGCGTGCCATTCGGAACGATCACGGCGGCGCGGCCGGGTTTTGGCGCGCGGCGCAGCTTCCGCATGATGAGCTGAAGGAACAGGAACGCCGTCTCGGTCGTCTGCATGTCGGCCGGGAAGTTGCTCAGGATGCCGCGTTCTTCCTCGCCGCCGAACGGCGGATTCGTGAGGACCACGTCGACGCGATCGCGGTCGCCGAGCTCGGTGACCTTCACGTCGAGCGAATTCGCGGGGTCGACCTGCGGACGCTCGATGCCGTGCAGCAGGAGGTTCATCTGGCAGAGCAGATACGGAAGAGACTTGGGTTCGCCGCCGCGAATGGATGTCTCTTGTAGAAGTTGCTGCTGCTCGACGTTCTTGGCCTGCTTCGAGAGGTGCGTGAACGACTCGACGAGAAAGCCGCCAGTGCCACACGCTGGATCGAGCATGACCTCGCCGAGGCGCGGGTTGATCGCCTCGACCATGAAGCGCACGACCGGTCGCGGCGTGTAGAACTCGCCGGAGTCGCCGGCAGCGTCGCGCATCTCGCGGAGCATCGATTCGTAGAGGAAGCCGAGCGTGAACAGTTCGTCCTGTTGCAGGAAGTTGATCGAGTTCACCTGATTGATAACGTCGCGCAGGAGATAGCCCGACTGCATGCGGCTCGTGATTCCGCCGCCGGTGCCGTCCGCTCCGCCGAAGACGGTGCCGATGACCTGCCGACGGCTGCCTCGGCCGTTGCGAAGGGAGCCCAGATACTTGAGCAGCCCCGGTCCCTGCGTTCCATCCGGCAGGCGAGTCCTCTCTTGCGTGATGAAAGAGAGAAGCTCGGGGCCGGTGAGGCCGCTGTCCGAGGCGGCCCAGTCGCGCCAGCGATAGGGCGCTTCGATGGCGGCCTGGTAGCGAGCCTTCTTCATCTTGGCCCGCGACTCCTCGATCTGCTCCATGTCGTCGAGGAACTTCAGGAACATGATCCAGGTGAGCATCGGCAGCCGGTCGAGGTCGCCGTTGAGCCCCTTGTCCTTGCGCATGATCTTGCGGCATGACTTGATGACCGAGCCGAGTCGCTCGGCGGTCGTCACCGGTTGGCGGACCGCCTTGCCCCTGCGAGACTTCGTCGGCGACGGCGCTGCTTGGTCAGCAGGCTTCGGCGTCTTGGGCGTGCGAGCTATTTTCTTCATATCGCGATCTCATTGCAGCCGTCACGCGGCGTAAAGCAGTGTCTGGAGTTGGCGGACGGCGTCAACGAGCCGATCTTCGCCGCCGAACAATGTTGCGATTTGAAGCTCATTGCCGTACTGGTTGATCGGAGGCAACGTGAGCACCTCTGGCAATGTGAACTCCGCCAGGCCGTGCTCGGTGTACTTGTCGAGCAGCTCGTTCAACACATTTCGGGCTTCAGGGCCGTATTGATCGAAAAAGTCCCGTCGCTCAGAACGAAGTCGCTGTGCCCGCTCACGTCGCGTGCGAAGCGGGGCATTGAAGGCGAGATGGCAGAGCAGATCGAGCGGATCGGCATCGGGCTGTTCGGCCGCCTCGGCTACGGCATCGAAGTCGATGCCTCGGTCAGCCAGCCGTTCGATAATCTCCGCGCGACGATCCGGGTCCGCCCATTCCGTTCGCAGCTCTGTGGCGCTGCGGTAAAGCGTCCGCACCTTTTCAGCGGTGTAATCGGTGAATCGAACGACCCGCAGTTGGTTGCCATCCGGGTCCAACTCGTAGACCAGATGCGCCGCGATCTCAACCCGGCCGCCATCGAAGTAGAACTTGCGGCGCTCGCCCGGCGGAGGATCGGGCGGGAGCGGCGGCGGGTCGGGCGGTTCCGGCGGCTCAGGTGGCTCGGGCGGTTCTGGCGGGTCTGGCTCGTTGCCCTCGCCGATGTTCTCTTCGTCTTCTGCGATCGGATCGCCGTCGAAGTCGGGGTCGGCGAACATCCGCGTGGCCGAGCCGGTGTAGTCGAGGATGCTGAAGAAGAGCTTGCCGTAGTCGTCGCGAACACGCGTTCCACGGCCAATGATCTGCTTGAAATCGGTGATCGAGTTAATGACGCGAACGAGAACGACGTTTTGCACGGTCGGTGCGTCGACCCCCGTCGTCAGCATCTGCGAGGTGGTAAGTATGACCGGCGTTTGCCGCTCCAGGTCCTGGAAGTGGCTCAGGTGTCCGCGACCAATCTGTCCCTCGTCGGACGTTACGCGACTACATAGTCGGGGTGCTGGCGAACGAGATCAGCGTTCAAGTTGTTCAACGCTCGGCGCATCTCGTCCGCGTGCTCCTGGTCAACACAGAAGACGATCGTCTTTCCGAAACGGTCGGTGCGGCGAAGGTAGCTTGTCAGATGGCGAGCGACAGCGATCGTCCGCGCGCGTAGCGCGACGCGCCGCTCAAAGTCGTTGGTGTGATACTCCTCGTCAGGAATCTCACGGCCGAAGCGATCCAGGTCACCTTGACTCGGTCGCCATCCAGCGGCATCCCAGGTCGTGATGACGCGATGTACGCGATAGGGCGCAAGGAAACCGTCGTCGATTCCCTGACGCAGACTGTATTGGTAGATGGGGTTGCCGAAATAGCGGTACGTGTCCCGGTTGTCCTCGCGGAGCGGAGTGGCTGTCATGCCGATCTGAAACGCCGGCTCGAAATACTCGAGAATCTCGCGCCAGTTGCTCTCGTCGCGTGCGCTGCCGCGATGACATTCGTCAACGATGATCAGGTCGAAAAAGTCCGGCGCGTATTCGCGGTAAAGGCCCGGTCGGTTAACATCCTTCGCGATGGACTGGTAGATTGCGAAGTACATTTCTCGGCTCTTGATTGCCTCGCCGTTCTCGATTTTCCAGCGCGCGTCACCGAACGGCGCGAACGTCTTTGCCATCGGGTCGTCGATCAGGATGTTCCGATCAGCGAGGTAGAGAATGCGCGGCCGCCGATACTCGCCGCGCATGTTCCAGCGGGCGGTCCAAAGCTTCCAGCAGATCTGGAACGCGACAACGGTCTTACCCGTGCCCGTCGCCATCGTGAGCAGCATCCGCCGACGACCCTGAAGCACGCCTTGCACCGCGCGGTTGATCGCGATTTCCTGGTAGTAGCGTGGCGACTTCCCGCTCAGGTGGTACGCCGGAGTGAAGAGCTGCTCGGCAACGTCGGGCGTGATTGATTCCGTCGCGGAGAGACGGCCCCAAAGTTCTGCCGGTGTCGGAAACGTCTCAATCTCGCGCTCGACGCCGGTGGTGTAATCGAACTCGACAATCCCGTGGCCGTTCGTGGCGTATGCGAATTTCAGGCCGAGAATCTCAGCGTAGTCCTTCGCCTGTTGCAGCCCTTGGCCCGGCGTCGCATAGGTTGGCTTGGCCTCGACGACAGCGATCGGCACATCTGGGCGATAGCGAAGGACGTAATCCGCACGTTTGCCCGGGCGGCGTCGCCCGCGGCGACCAGTCACGACGATTCGGCCGTCCGTGAACGTGACCTGCTCATTGATCCGGCAGGGCTCCGTTTCCCACCCGGCGGTCTGAAGACGCGGGACGACGTAACGACGGCAAGTGTCAGCTTCGTTCGGCATGTGACCCTACGCGCGTCGTTGTTTCAGCCACGCATCGACCGCATCGCGATGGAACCGCCAGTGCCGACCGACCTTCTGCCCAGGGAGTTTGCCCTCTTGCGCCAGCTTGTAGAGCGTCGATCGCGAGATCTTAAGGTACTTCGCCAGTTCAACGATCGTCATTACGCTGTCTGGCGACGACGTGGCCATTGGCCGTTCCTCGTCCGAGTGCTTACGCCACGCAGGCGATATCGTTATTTCACAGTTGTTAACAGCCGCTGTCAATCGTTCGACCTCGCGGACTGTGCACCGGCGTCTGCCGGCCGGGAGGCGGACCGACCGCTTCGCGTGCGGCATTCCGGTTTTGCAGGCACGGCGGCGGTGGTTCGGATGGGACTTAGCCAGCCCGTCCAGGGCCACCCCGGCAGCTCTAACCCGAAGTCCGGCATTCCGCGACAACCTCGCGCCAGGTGGCAAGCAGTTGGCGTGTGATCGGCGCGAAACCAAACAGAGGACGGGCTCGATTCGATCGGACGACTCTCCTGGGCCGTTTCAAGCGGGTCCGTACTAGGCGAACGACTACGTCGGCCCGCGCCTCAGGTGTCAGACGAACCGAAACGTGCCACCGCCCATCCCGTCCCTTCCGGCAGCCGATGCCGTATCCCCCGAACTTGATCGACACGCGGCGAACGTCGCGAATGACCGCCCGTTCGCGCTCAAAGAACTGGTGCCGGCCCTTCGTCGCCAGGAGCACGAAGAACCGCTCGTGCCGCAGGTACTGCATGTTTGCCAGGCCCTGCTTCTTGCGCCGGCAGCGCGCCCACTTCGAGATGGCGATGCCGTAGCGGTCGATGAGTTTCGCATCGACCGCGGCCGGATCCTTGCCGTCCGGGATGGTCCCCGTCACGTAGAACCAATAGCCGTGCGTGATATACGCGACGGCAAGCTGCTGAACGAATCCTTCGACTGATTTTGCGACACTACGATACTCCATGCGATTGTTCCTCCCCTTCAGATGAGCGGGTTGTTCTGGCACATACCCGCAAAGCCGTCCTGAACCTCCTTTCGTTCGAGCTTCAATCCTTCTCCGGACCCGGCCCGCAGAACTCCAGCAGTTCTCGGAGCTCCTGCGCAGTCGGTTCCCGACCAAAATCCTCCCGATAACACGCCACGATGCGTGCCCGCACGTCCGGCGGAATCGTGCTCGGCTCCGGCCAGCACCGCTCATCGAACTCTTCGATGATGTCGGCCGGCCCGTCGCCGATGACGCCGCCGCTTCCCGTGCGCCACCAACCCATGCGAATCACCTCCTTTCGCTCGAAGCTCACGCCCTCACACACGCCCAGCCCGCGGACACCCGCGTCACCGGCCCGACGTGCAGAACCTCCTCCTTCCATGAAACCGCGCCGCAAACCGCCACACGCTGAGCGCACTGCCCCATCTGAATCCGCCGCCACATCAGCACGTCCGGAATGCCGTCGCGGCCCCGCCATCGCGAACTCGACGCGCTTCCGGGTCCGCCGTCGCCCGCATTCCAGTTCGCCCGTCTGCCCGCATCCTGCGATCGGCCTCCGTCCGCACCATGCGGCTAGATTCATCTATTGCAGTTGCTCAACGCACAAAACCACCGCACCGACTCCTACTCTCGTTGCGCCAACTCGCCGAATTCATTCGCGAATTCGACGTGCCTTGCACAACGACAAGATCAGTGCAGCTTCATAGCGGTTGCGGCCCCGCAACCTCGATACACCTGCGAGTACACCTCGCCTGTGCATCGTCCTTCCGCTGCCAAACGACGGCCCTCTCCCGAGGGTCCTCGTTTGACCGCATTGGCTGTCTTCCGACCCGCCGATAGCGGGCCGGGGCAGGTCAACCCTGCCCCGGCGCCGCACCGACACGTCTGCAAACATGGGAAGTGCTCGTCGGCCCTTTCGTCGTCGATATGTGCTCGGCACCACCCGTAGCACTCGAACGGCATCGCGACTGCCTTGCCGCTTTGCCGCCACGCTTCCGCGTGCTCCTACTCAGGCCCCGCTCCCAGACTCCGGCGTTTCAAGCACCCGCCCGATAAGCGGGCACCGGGCATCACCCCGGCTGCCAGAGTCCTTCCCCGGTTAGAACCAGTCTCCGATCGATCGTTCACGTCGCTTGACCTGGAAGCTCCGCGTGCGTCTCTCCCGCACACGTTGCTCGCATCGCTGTACGCCGACGGCTTCCGCCGCCGACATCGTTTCGCCCGCCGGATGGCAGGCGATTTCGGGGTACGAATCTAGAAGCTCCCCTTACCCGTCAGCGAAGGTCTTTCTATCGCAGTTCGGCACGTCTCCGATCGATCTCACCCAGAAGCGGTTTCCCGCCTTTCGCAGTTGAGCTTTTCGCCATCCGTCTCTTGAAACGGAATGCCGACGCTTATCATCGCGCCGGTCGTTTGCGTCGCCACAAACAAGCTCCCTGCCCGGGCTAACGTTGAACGGGCCGCTGCCGCACTCGCGTGCGTCAGACGGTCCCGAACCCCGCAGGGGGATTAGCCGCCAATCGCGGCGTCACCCACTTTGGCTGATCCGGCTCGCGCAAATGCACGAGTCTGTCCCGGTCGCCCAGTTTTCCTATGCAAAGAACGAGGCGGACGCTTTCGACCAGGCTTGCCCCCGTGGTGGGCCACGGCGCGGCCAGGTGCGAAGCGACTCGCCCATGATGTGTATGGGATCGAACGGCTGGATTACTCCAAAAGCTTGGGATTACTCAGCCGAGCCTCCCTCGCACTGGACGAGCCAGTCTCCTGGCATCCAGCGCTACGAGCACTCGAACATGGCGGGTGATGAAGTCCGCCTCCTTAGCCTGTTTGGTAGACAGGTTTACCGGTTGTCCGATCCCACGATTCAGACGCCAGGCCACGCGTTTGCATGATTCTGACGATCGTGAATCAAACGCGGTTTGATTCACACATCGACGTTAGCGCATCCTGCGGCGTAAGTCACGCGTTTCCGTGTTCTGGCCCGTCGCGGGATAGCGGAACCCACCGGTACCAGTTCCCGCGGCACCGACCGCCGCGCGTCACCTGTCCCGCGTTAGGATCACTCTGTCGGCTTTCAAACTCGCGAAGCCACTTTCAGGAGAACATTCATGAATCGCCCCAATGAGGTCGTGGCAATGCCTCGCGACGATTCCACGATTGGCCCGTTTCACCGTTGGCTCTCGGTGAACGAAATCCGCAAGCTGCAAAGGATGCGGCGCGAAACGGTTGTGGCCGCGATGGAGTCCGGTGAGCTTCCGTTCGAGCGACGCGGTCGAATCCGATACGCGCGGCTGTCCGATGTAATCGCATGGGAGGAACGCCGCTTGTCGCAGCCGGGCGCCTTGAGCACCTATCCAATTCACCCCGATTTGGCTGATCTGTTATGACACTTCGGTGTCGGCGGCTTCTACCCCCAATTACCCCCGTGAATTTGGTCCGTCCAAACGACGTCCAGTTCTGCTCGAAGGGCGTCGTGGGTTCATACCCCCTCTACCCCCGCGCCTTCCGAAATACCCCGAAATCACGCGAAAAAACGCGATCCGGTGCGAAGCCTTGCGAAACACCATTTCGATCGCTAAGTTGTTGAAAAGCACGGGGTTTCCTGACCGTTTTGTGGTCGGTCCCTGGGATTTTCCCAAGCTGGACGTCGAGGGTTCGAATCCCTTCGCCCGCTATCTCCCTGTCTTACAGATGGTTACGCGATAATCGCGTCTTGCTTACCCCCGCCCCGTGTTCGCCCCGAGGGTAGAAGACAGTTCATGTTTGCTTCGCAAGTGTGTGTCACGGAGCTGAACTGGACGTCGTGAGTTTGTCCGGCTGGCCAACACGTGGCATTCAAGCGGCGCAAGCGCGATCAGTCCTTTGGCCGGGATGCAACGACACCGCGCTCTGCTGCCCACTGGTTCAAATCGCGCCGCTGGATTGCGGCCGCCATCAGGTCGGGGAAGTTGTCGGGCGTGCAGGCGAAGGAGGGCACGCCGAGAGCTGAGAGGCTCGCTGCAATGCGATGGTCGAAGCTTGGGGCGCCCTCGTCGCTGAGCGCCAGTAGGGCGATGAATTGCACTCCCGACGAGACGAGCGACGCGGCGCGCTTCAGCAGGTCCGTTTCGACGCCGCCTTCGAACAGGTCGCTGATCAGTATCAGGATTGTGTCGGACGGATTCTCGATGAGTCGCTCGCAATAGCCGACGGCGCGGTTGATGTCAGTTCCGCCGCCGAGTTGGGTCGAGAACAGCAGTTCGACTGGGTCGTCCAGTTCGTCGGTTAGATCAACCACCGAGGTGTCGAAAACGACCAACTTCGTGCGGACGGCTGGCAAAGACGCCATGACCGCGCCGAAGATGCTGGAGTACACGACGGAGGCGGCCATCGAGCCGCTCTGGTCGATGCACAGAATCACATCACGCATCGAAGTACGCTTGCGACCGAACCCGATGCGGGTTTCGGGGATGATCGTGCCGTAATCGGGCTGGTAGTGCTTGAGATTGGCGCGGATGGTGCGATTCCAATCGATTTCGCTGTGTCGCGGCCGGCGGTTACGCGCGGCGCGATTCAGGGAGCCAATGATCGCCTGTCGAAGTGGCTGGCTGAGGCGAGCCAGCAAATCGTCGACCACCTTGCGAACCACCAGGCGCGCCGTTTCCTTCGTGCGGGCGGGGAGCACACCGCGCAGCGACAGCAGCGTGGATACGAGATGCACATCCGGCTGGATTGCTTCGAGCGTCTCGGGTTCGGTCAGCATGCTGTGCAGCTCAAGCCGTTCAAGGGCATCGCGTTGCATCACCTGAACGACGGACTTGGGAAAATACTTGCGGATGTCGCCGAGCCAGCGCGGGACGCTGGGGCAGGACGGACCGAGTCCACCCTTGCGCGGCGAGTCGTAGAGCGCTGACAGGGCGGCGTCGGCGGCCGCATCGTCCACACTGAGCGAGATGCCGATTCCATCGGCCTGTCCGGAGCCCAGGACGAGCCGCCAGCGGCGCTGTCGTTCGCGCGCGTCGATCATTGCGGACTCCTGACGGCTGGATTCTCGACACCCAGAATCTTCGCCAACAACGGCAGGACGGCGTCGGCCAGCTCGTAGTCGAAATCGACCGAAGCCGCGTTTCCGGCTGGAACTCCGCGGCTGCCACGCATCACGCGCTCGCCGAGCTGACGCCGCTCGGGCGCGTGAAACGTCGCAAATGTGCGCCGGAGGAGCGGCAGCACGGTCGCGAAATGATCTGTCCCCAGCTCACTCAACCAGTTGTCCACGAGCGACCACATTGGCTCATCGTGAATAAGCAGAGCGCCGCTGCCGCTGAGGAATCCTTCAATCCAGCCAGCCGCATGTGCTGGATTGTTGCCCGTGGAGAGCGCCAAGCTCAGGCGACGGCCGACCTCTTCGTGTGGCCAGAACCCGGCGTCATGCAGGAGGCGTACCGCCCGACCCGCAACAAGCGCGTTGAGGCCGGATTGGTCCGCAAGCCTGCACAGAGTGACTAGCCATTGGTCGCGCTGCGCGTTGTTCTGCAGCAGATTGATCGCGTCGTGGATCCCGTTGATGCGTTCGAACATCTGGCGGGCCGCATCATCGTCGAGCGAGCTGGCCGCGACGGAGATTCCGACGCAGATTCGCGTTAGCAGCCCCTCCACGACCGTGAGCACGATGGCGACGTCGGTCTGACGAACGTTGCCATAGCGACCGATGCGCGCGAGCGGCGGCAAGGCATCCATGAGTTGGGGCACGTCGCTTCCCAATGCGGCGTGATGCTGAATTGCTGTAATCAAGGAACCGATTGCATCCGGTAGGTCAGCGAGCAATGCGTCGTCCAGCAACGCAACCAGCGTCCTGAGACTGTCGGCCGTTCGCGCGCGATCGATTGTGAAAGCGGACGCGGCTGCTTCAACGGTGTTTCCCCAACGACCCGCGGCGATGAGTTCAATCACGAACTCGGGCTTCCAGGCCAGACGCCAGAATTCGTGGAAAGTACCCTTCTTGCCGCGTTCTTCGCGCTGGTCGCCCCAGGGCACGTTGAGCAGGTTGAGCCGGTGCAACAGGTGGCTCCGCTCCAGGTCCATCGGCTTGCGCAGATCAAGATCGTAATCCTGCTCATCGGCCGACGCCGGAAGACGCAGTCGTTTCTGAAGCGATTGGAGGTCCTGCTGAAGAGGCGTAGCCGGCGCATCGTCGGGCACGCTGCCGAGCCGGTCGCCGATGATGAGCTTGCGGCGAATGAGTTGCAGCGGCGCTTCGTTACCGCTGCACAGCACGGCGAGAGCTGCTTCGACCAATTCGTCGAGTCCCGGCTGCGGCCGGCCGCGCAGGGCCGCCAGCGCTTCCGCGAGGCGGACGGCTTCGATGATGTGAGCGCTGGAGGCATCGAGGTCCTGCTTGCGGATGAGCCGGGCAGCGCGGGTGATCCAGTGAATCGCCACGTGCTGCTCGTGCTTCCATAGTAAGTCGTAATATGCCGGCGAGGCGACACCGGCGCCGTAGCCGGAGCGG
This sequence comes from uncultured Planctomycetales bacterium, assembly GCA_964418235.1. GTDB lineage: Bacteria > Planctomycetota > Phycisphaerae > UBA1845 > Fen-1342 > CAYQLG01. The sequence continues at coordinate 5,249 of CAYQLG010000001.1, read as the reverse complement.
AAGGAAAGCCGGTCGTAGGACCATGGCGTCCACGCGACCCTGGTCTTGACCTTGGGCATGCCCTTCAACAGCACCGCATCAGCAGCGGCAAGCCCCTTCTTTTGGGGATCGAGCAGCGCCGGCGCGTGCCATGCGCCGCAGACAACCGCAATCCGCTCGTGTCCCTCGGCCATCGCCGCCCGGATGGTCTTGCGCATGTAGGCTTCACGCTGCTGCTCGCGGACCTCATCGCGGCGGGGCGATGCCGGCGTTTGATCCTCGCGCAGCACCGCCATGGCGTCGGCGATGGCTTCGAAGACCGCTCCCTTTGCGTCGCGGCGGGATTCGACGAGATGATCCCACCAGCGCTCGCCGTCTTCGAAGCCCGCGACTTGCGCGAGCCGGCCGAGCGGGTCCTGCCAGATTTCCGGCTCCTGGTCGTTCGCTGGCAACGGTTCGCCGGCTGGCGGCGCGGCATCGAGCTGCGTTTCGTCAGCACGCGGCTTCTCGATCGCAAGACAATGGAATTGCGGTAGATCCATGAACCGGACGGGAACCTTCCGCGACAGGCCGTGGCGGATCGCAACCCACTCCGGCGAAAACACGGCGAAGGGGTAGAACACAGCCCGCTGCGGCTCATCCGGCACATAGATGAGCAGCGCCAGCGGCGGCTTCATTTCGTTCCGTACCGCGAGCGATAGGGCCGAATCCGCATCCGGAGGGCCTTCGATCAGGACCGCATCGGGCTGGTAGGACTCCAGCGCAGCACGCAAGCATCGGGCTGAGCCCGGGCCGTGATGGCGAATGCCGAATACGCGGAAGCCGTTGGGCATGCGTTCCTCAGAGTGTTTCTCGACACGCCCGATAGAGGTCCGACCACCCGTCCCGCTCCTTCACCACCGTCTCCAGGTATTCCTTCCACACGATTGCATCCTGCACCGGGTCCTTCACGATCGCGCCGGTCAGGCCCGAGGCCACGTCGCCCGCGCGCAACTTCCCGTCGCCAAAGTGCGCCGCGAGCGCCATGCCGCTGTTGACGACGCTGATCGCCTCGGCGGTGGACATCGATCCGGAGGGCGACTTGAGCTTGGTCTTGCCGTCGGTCGTCTTCCCGTCGCGCAGCTCGCGAAAGATCGCGACGATGCGGCGGATCTCCTCGACCGGCGGCGCGTCGCCGGGCAGCTCCAGCGCCCGCCCGAGGGCTTCGACGCGCGTCTTCACGATGGAGACCTCTTCATCCGCGGTCGCTGGGGTCGGCAGGATCACGGTGTTGAACCGCCGCCGCAGAGCACTCGACAGCTCGTTCACGCCGCGATCGCGGTTGTTGGCGGTTGCGATGACATTGAACCCTTTAACGGCCTGAACTTCGTCGTCCAGTTCCGGGCTCGGCAAGGTCTTTTCCGACAGGATCGTGATCAGCGTGTCCTGCACGTCGGCGGGGATGCGGGTCAGCTCCTCCACACGGGCGATCTTGCCTTCCTGCATCGCCCGCATCACAGGGCTGGGCACGAGCGCCTCGCGCGACGGCCCTTTGGCCAGCAGCAGCGCGTAGTTCCAGCCGTAGCGGATCGTCTCTTCGGCGGTGCCGGCGGTGCCCTGCACCAGCAGCGTCGAGTCGCCGCTGATCGCCGCCGCCAAGTGTTCGCTCAGCCATGTCTTCGCGGTCCCAGGAACGCCAAGCAGCAGCAACGCCCGGTCCGTGGCGAGGGTCGCGATGGCGATTTCGACCAACCGGCGATTGCCGATGTACTTGGGCGTGATCTCGATGCCGCGGTCAAGCTTGCCGCCGAGGATGTACAGCGCCACACCCCACGGCGACAGCTTCCAGTTCGGCGGCCGCTGGCGGTCGTCCTGCTTGGCGAGTGCAGTCAACTCCTCCGCGAACTGCTCTTCAGCATGGCGGCGGAGCACCGCTTGGGTGCCATCCTTTTTCATCGGCTCAATTCCTCCTGCATAGATCGCCGAAACGCCAGCGTCGCCGCCAGCGCAGATACCAATTCATCATCGCCCTTGTGCCAATTTGCGTCGGTGCGATTCCAGCCGGTTTCGACTTCGGCCGCGACGGAAGGCGAAAGATACCGCGTGATTCGCTGCTTGAAGGCGGTTCGCAGGGCGTGTGCACCGTAGGCCTCGCGCGTCCCGAAGTAATTCCGCATCGCGCTGAGCGCGGCGCGCGAAAAAGCCGTGCTCCATGAGTGGTCGCAGCACTCAAGTAGCGGCATGCTGCGCGACAAGGCGATCCTGGGCTCGCGAAGTACGCCCGCCAGTATTCGCTCTCGGCCAGTGGGGTCAAGTGCTTGCACGAGCTGTTGTGCTTCTTCGGGATCAAAGTCATCGCTAGATTCCAGCCGGGTCCGAAGAACAGGTTCCGCCCACGGAGTCGAGTTCTGTCGCGCGGCGGCCCTCGCCCAGCCGTGCAGCAGCGGTTCGCGCCACTCGCTTTCCGCCGCTACGGCGATGATCTCCGCCGGCGGCGCCCCGCATGCTTCCCAAGCGGTCAGCGGCGTGGCAGCGACAATCTGGCAGAGTACATGAGCCCGCTCGCCCATGCTGCCGCTGCGCTTATTCTCGACTCCATCCCGCAGCAACGCCTTGTCCGGCTTGTCTGGCAGCGCGACTTCGAGCCGCAGGTTGCTGCCGCGCAGTATTCGTTTCTGCAAGCCGAGCGTGATCAACGATGTCGCCCGGGCGGTCATCCGCGTGCAGAATGCCGACGTCGCAAGGCGGGCCAGCAGATCCACCGCAGCCTGCCGGACGGGCTTGCGGCCGTCATCTAGCGCGGCCTCTAGAAACGCCTCATCTTCAGGGGAAAGGCCGATTGCCAATGCGTGCACGATGTCCGCGCGATCGTCCCCGCTTTCCTTTTCCCAGGTTCGTGCAACCAACTCGCGGGCACCGCCCGCATCCGACGCGCGCAACCGGCGAATTAACAGCACCCGCTCTTTTTTTTCACCGGTCTGCCAGATGGCCTGCGGATCGTCGGCCGGGCTCGGGAGAACTGCGTTCCAATCAGGGTTCAGCGCAGCCAGCCACGCGCCACGGCGCCCGAGAACAGTAGTCCACTCAATGCGCACCTCGTCGCGATTGGACGCACATCGATCGAGCAGAGGCGGAAGCAATTCATCAGGAACTCGAACGCCGCGCTTTGCCGCGAGCGTACACCACTCATCGAGCAAGAAGCCAAATTCACCGTACAGGATTCGCGCGAGCTGCTGACCGGAGCGAAACGAACATGCTGGCGCCGTGTCGTCGTCACACTGATTCGGGAGTTCTCCGGGCGCAGCGGACGGGCGTCGTCCCGCGCGATCGTATACCGACAACACCGATGCCGCTTGTAGTAGGTAGGCGGGACCGTCGGGGGTTCGCGCCGCAAGCAACCTCGCCGGCGCTCCCTCTAGCGCTGGCAGCCGTCCTCCCGCGCGGTCCGCGCCCAGCACGGCTGTCGCGACGAGATGTCGCCACTGCTGCGTCGGTCCGCTCTGGGTCATGCGACTCTCGCGAGCGTAATAGCGGTTTCGGTCTGCGTAAACGCGAAAAGGCGGCCGCGTGAGCGCGCGGCGAGTGGCCTCAGTGCATTACCGTCCCATTCGCCGAAGACCTCAAGTGGTGCGCCGCCGCTGATCGCAAGGAGGTGCCAGGCGCCTGTGAATCGGTCGACGATGGAAAGCCCTCTGCCGCGCTCGTCGCTAAGAAGAAGGTTTCCATGTTCACCGCGGACCTGCGACACAACCCCATTGACCCGCATGGGCCATGTTTCCAGCCAGGGTTGCTGCGCCAGGGCGCGCGCGTACTCGCCGAGTGCATCCGCAAGCGACGCTGCCTGCGGCAGCGGCTTTGACGGCTCAATCGGATCACTCCTATCGCCGACGAGCACCGCTCGGATCGGAACCGCGCCGGGGTAGTAGGTGAGTTCGCAGCTGAACTGCGAACCCACGCGGAAAGTCTGCTCAAATCCCTGCGTGCCCGCCGCAAATTGCAGAATCAGCGCCAGCCGCCGTGACGCAACGCCCAGGAGCCACGTCCGCTGTACGCGAAGCTGCTCTTCTCGCTCCACTCCTTGCGCGAGCACGCACCAGATGTCCGCCCAGCGCGGGAGCTTCAGCAGCTCTTCCTTTGGCACGGTCCAGCCGACTGCCACGCGCACATCGGCTTGAACATCCGCGGGCAGTTCGCCGATGCGGCGATGCGCCTCGCACAGCAGGTGCATTCGGCCGACTGCCGCCAGCGAGCGGTCTTGCCAACCCTCGCCGGATGAAACGATCTGACCCAGCCTTCGGACGTGTCGCGCCAGCCCGGGCGCCTGAGCATCGACGAGCCGTGCCGCCATCGACTCCCAATAGGACACAGGCTGCGCTTGCGCCGTCCCCAGCCCCTGTCGCACGAGGTCTTGCAGCCAGAGCGCCAACTCGTCGACTCCATCCTCAACACGAGCCTGGCGCTTCGCGACCCGTTTCGCTTGCGCTTCCGCATCGACTTCTCGCGCTTCCGCGGCTTTCGCTGCTTTGGTCTCCTGGCGCTTCGCGCGCTGCGCCAGCCATTCGGCAACCCAATCCGGGGGCTCGCCTTTCGGAATCGCATCGGCGTGCTCGGCAAGAATCAGCAGCAGGCCCAGGCCATGCTTGCATGGAAACTTGCGGCTCGGGCAGTTGCACTTGAATGCGGGCTCGGTCATGTCTACGCGGACGCGATAAGGTTCCTTCCCGCTTCCTTGAATCGCGCCCCAGACCGCGGTATCCGCTTGGCCGAGATCTTTCCACTTTGATGCGCGCGCCAACCCCTGCCCAGCCTTCGCTGAGCCATCGTCCGGCGCCAGCCCGAGGACTTGCTCAACACTCCATTGCAGGGGCATAGGCACCTCAAGAAAATGCACCGCAGGCTTACCCAGCTCACACCACGTCGATGCCGACCGCCGGTGGCGAAATTCCCGCGAGCGCTCTTGAAACACGCGAATAGCGAGAAACGCGAAACGTCGCAACGCGCCGCGCTGACCTAGTCAGTGTGGTCATTCGGCAGCGCCTTCTGTCGAATCCTCAGCTCCATCTGAGCCGTCGAGCGAGTCCACGCCATCGATGCACCGTCGCCAAGTTGGCATCGCCACCGGTTCTATCTCCATCCGCTCCAGAAAGAGATTACACGGCGCCAACGCGGTTGCAACGACATAGCGAATTTCTTCGATGGTAACAGTTCACCCCGCTGCAAGATTTTTATTAATTTTTTCGATTTAGCCCTTGCGCCGGGGGCGCGCACGCGATGATGATGTGCGCATGCGC